>JBHEPC010000359.1:0-4317 GCA_046260475.1 Candidatus Krumholzibacteriia bacterium
CGTTAGGAGTATCTGAAAACCAATGTGCGTCATCATCTGTGCTTCGATTGCGATTCTCTTGGCAAGTGCCACGACCGCAAACGAGGTCCCTTCAAGCGCCCGGTCTCGAGCCGCAATTCAGAGAGTCGCCCCTGCACTAGAAGAAGCCCTTCGCACGCGTGATTTCACCTTAGGCGCTCCCATATTCATTCGAATTTTCAAGGAGTCCCGAGAACTTGAGGTCTGGATCGAGAATGGTGAGCGATTCGAGTTGTTTCGCACGTACCCAATCTGCACGTATTCCGGTGGGCTTGGACCCAAGCTTCGCACTGGCGACGGGAAGAGTCCTGAGGGGTTCTACTTTGTTACTCCCGGTAGAATGAACCCATCCAGTCAATTCCACTTGTCGTTCAATCTTGGATTTCCCAACGCATACGACCGCGCCCATGGCCGAACAGGTAGCGCGCTAATGGTCCACGGCAACTGTGTGTCGATTGGTTGCTACGCAATGACCGACGCGAGAATTGAGGAGATCTATGCACTCGGGGACGCCGCCCTCCGGGCTGGACAGCCGTTCTTTCGAGTCCACGTATTCCCGTTTCGGATGACACCAGAGAACATGGCGCCGCACAACGGATCCAAGTGGGCCGACTTCTGGCGCAATCTCAAGGAAGGCTACGATTACTTCGAGAACACTGGTCGTCCGCCGAACGTGGAGGCGGTCAACGGTCGCTACGTGTTTGGTGAATCGTGACCGCCTTCACGCGGGAATACATGGGGTGGGGGGTGTTCGCCCTGATGCCGAGGTGTTAGCTGGGCTCCCTTGCGAGGAATGCTTCAAAGCGTTCTTCGATTCCGTCTACATTGGGTACGAGAAAGCTCCTGCGGCCCGCGTACCCACTGAGATATCCGGAGCAGTTGCGTAAATCGAGCGGTTTACGATAGACTGAAGAGGTACCCAGTCGGGAGACCTCTCACGATGACCATCCAAACATTGCAGGAACGCGGTTCGACAAGGGGGCAGCGATGCGGGAACCCGCATTGAAGAGCGTCCACGCGGTCCTCGTTTGTGCCGTTGCTGCACTGCTTACCGCCTGTGCGCCCTGGGGCCGTCCGCTCACCGACGGAGATCGCAGTCTCGTGACAACGGAAGTGCAACTGTCCGCGTCCAAGGTCCATCCTGGCGCCCCCTTCGATATCGTCGTGACGATTCATAACAGCGGGCCTGCCCTCAATCTCAGCTTCCAGAATATGGAACAGTTTTTCTACAGTATCGAGGGCGAGGAAGGCATCGTTGACTTCTGGCCCCGGAAAGGGGCACCAGCGGGCAGCAGCTTGTTCATCGGCACGGACGCAAGTGTCTCCCATAGTTTTCGTTTTCCGGGCACGATCCCCGCGGATCCGGAGGAACCCTGGGACCAATTGCTTCGGCGCCAGCTCCTGCCGGGAGAGTACCGGGTGGAGGCCGGCTTGCGGGAACATGGGGATCTCGCGTGGGGGGCGGCCAGGCTTGTTGTGGCGAGGTGACACGGCCACGCTGAAAGGAAACCTCACCTTGACCAGGATGGCGTGCGCAGCCGCCCCCGTTTGACATCCCCCCCAACCGCCCTTAGCTTGCCCCGACCATGAACCTCGCCGCCGCACGCCCCCATCGCCGCCAAATCCTGGGCCTCGCCCTGGCCGTCGCCACGGCCTACCTGTTGCAGGTCCTGCCCCATGCCCACGACGTGATCGGCCACGCCGCCGAGCCCCACCAGGGCCACGAGGCCCCGGCCGGCCACGCCCACGGCCCGGGCGACCACGACCACCACCAGGACCACCCCGCGGCCGGCGGCCACCACCACGACCTTTCCCAGCACCTGGACGACCATTCCCTGCGGGCCGGCCCCCGGGAAGCGGCGCCGGCTGCGGACCGCGTCTTGCCGATAGCGGCCGTCGCCTGCTCCGCCCTGATCCGCGGCGACGAGGATCCCGGCGGCGGGCACCTCCTGCCACCTGCCGACCTGCTGCCGCTGCCCCCTGGCCCGGACCTGCGGGCCATCCCCGCGCGTGCGCCGCCCGCCTGACCTGCCTGCGCTGACCTGATCCGCGACGAGTCCACACCGACGCAACCGAAAGGGACGAGTGTATGGTGCACCGTACCTCCCGGTCGGCCGTCATCGCGTTGCCGCTCCTGCTGCTGGCGGCGGGCCTCGGGCCCGGCGCCACCGCGGCGGGACCGGACGCGGGCGGCGACCTCGTCCTCGCCATCGAGGACGTCGAGACCTTCGCCCGGGCCCACAGCCCGCGGCTGCGCATCCTGGCCGCCGGGGCCGCGGCCACGGCCGCGGAGCGGGACCAGCAACGGGCCTGGTCCGACCCCGCGCTGGCCTACGACCACGAGCAGGCCGACGGCTTCCGCGAATGGCAGGTGACGCTGCACAAGCGCCTGGCGCGCCCGCTGCGCCACGGGCACCTGCGCGGCGCCTGGGACCAGCGGGTCCGCGCCGCCGATCTCGAGGCGGCGCAGGCGACCCGCGATCTCCTGGCCGATCTCAAGACCGGATACGTGGAGCTCCGTCTGCTGGAGTCCCGTCTGGAGCGCCTGGCCCGGCTCGAGGACGTCGTCGCGGCCGCCGCGGGCATCGCCGGCCACCGGCAGGCCGCCGGCGCGGCCTCCGGGCTGGACGGCCGCCTGGTGCAGCTTGCGGCCTACACCGTCGAGGCCGCCGGCCGCCACGCCCGCGCCACCCACGGTCGGCGCCTGGCCCGCTGGCGGGCGGACATGGGGATTCCGTCGGCGCAGCAGGTGCTGCTGGTCACCGAGGTCGGCTACCGCCCGGTGGACGAGGCCGCCGTCGCGGCCGCGCGCGGCCGGCTGGGCGACGCCCCCGGCGAGCAGGCCCAGGTGGCCCTGGTCGCCGCCCTGGGCGGCCTGGCGTCGGCGGCGCGTCCGGGACTCGTGCCGGGACTCGATCTCTACGGCGGCTACAAGAGTTTTGCCGGCGACGAGGACGGTTTCGTGGCCGGCGTCGCCATCGACCTGCCGCTCTTCGGGCAGGGCAAGGGCGAGGCCGCGCGCCTGGAGGCCGAGCGCCACGCCGTCGCCGCGGGCCTGGCGGCGGACCGCCTGCGCCGGGACGGGGAGTTCACCGCCCTGGTCGCGGCGCTGCGGGCTGCGCAGCCGGCGCTGGCGGACTTCGCCGCCCGCACCGGCCCGGTCGCCCTGGCCGACGTCCTGCTGGTCTCGTACCGCGAGGGCGCCATCTCCCTGGACGACGTGCTGGGCGCCGTCCAGGTCGAGACGGCCGCCCTGGCCGCCCACCACGACGAGCTTGCCGCCTACTACGGCGACCTTTTCCGCCTGGAAGCCCTGACGGGCTCCCGGTTCGTCCACTTCGCGCCTGGGGAGTAGAGACATGACATACGTACCGCTGCTTGCCGCCTGCCTGGTCCTGCTTGCCGCCATGGGACCCGTTCCCGCCGCGGCCCAGGACCACGGCCACGACCACGGGCCCGGCGAGGCCGCCCACGCCGACGAAGCTGCCCACGCGGGTGAGGCCGAGGCGCCCCCCGTCGCGGTCACCCTCTGGACCGACGAGGTGGAGCTGTTCATGGAGTACCCGCAGATGGTGGCCGCGCGCTCCGGCCGCTTCATCATCCACCTGACGGTCCTGGACGGGTTCCAGCCGGTGCGCGCCGGCCGTGTCGTCCTGACCTTCACCGCCCCGGACGGCCGCCGCGAGGTGCGCACCGCCGACACGCTGCTGCGCGAGGGCATCTTCGCCCCCGACATCGGCCTGGTGGCAGCCGGTCCGTACGCCTTCGAGCTCGCCTACGAGGGGCCGGACGTGTCCGCCACCTTCACGGTCCCCGGGTTCCGCGTCCACGCCGCCCCGGTCCACGCCCACGAAGACGAAGAGGAGGAAGGCATCACCTTCCTGAAGGAGCAGCAGTGGCAGGTCCCGTTCGCCACGGCGTTCGCCGAGGACCGGGAGCTGAAGCGGACCGTATGGGCCATCGGCCGGGTCCTGCCCGCGCCCCAGGCCTACGCGGAGATCGCGGCGCCCATCGCCGGGACGGTGCAGGTGCTGGCCGACGGTGACCTGGCGCTGCCGGGGGCCCACGTCCGGCGCGGCGACGTGGTCGCGCGCATCGCGCCGCCCCTGGAAGGTGACAGCTGGACCGCCTCACGGCTGGCGCTGGCCCAGGCCGAGCGCGACTACGCGCGGGCGCAGCGCCTGCGCGAGGTCGACGCCATCCCGGCCCGGGAGTTCGAGGCGGCCGAGAACGCCTACCTGGCCCTCAAGGCCGGCCACGCCCAGCTCGCCGGCGCCGGCGACGGGGACGTGCTGACCC
>JBHEPC010000474.1:0-4762 GCA_046260475.1 Candidatus Krumholzibacteriia bacterium
CGCCGCGGCCGACACCCTGGCCCGCCACGGGGGCGACCTGGCCGACGCGGCCCGGGCCACGGACCTGCCGCCGGCCCTGCTGCTGGCGATGGTGGTGCAGGAGTCGGGCGGCGACACCGACGCGGTTTCCCCCAAGGGCGCCCGGGGCCTGATGCAGTTGATGCCCGGGACCGCGGACGAGCTGGGGGTGATCGACGCGGCCGACCCGGCCCAGAACCTCCGGGGCGGCGCCACCTACCTGGCGCGGATGCTCGACCGCTACGAGGGCCGCCTGGACCTGGCCCTGGCCGCCTACAACGCCGGCCCCGGGGCGGTGGACCGGGCCGGCCGCGCCGTGCCGGACTACGCCGAGACCCGGCGCTACGTCAGGCAGGTCCTGGATCGTTTCGGACGCCTGGGCGGTGGCACGGAACTGGCGGACGGGCGCTGAGAAACGGTTCCCGACCGACGGGGACCCGGAAGGAGCGTGGGCGATGGACAAGCGCGGTGCGCGGTTGCCAGCGGACGATTGGCGGCGGCTGGAGACCCTCCTCGTGGCCGAGGAGGCGCACTACCGCCGGCTGCTGCGGCTGGCCTGGCGGCAGAATTCCTACATGAAGCGGCAGGATGTCGACCGCCTGCAGGCCAACGCCGAGGACTGGTCTCGGCACCTGCCGGCCGCGGACGCGGCCCGCATCGCCCGGGAGCGCTGCTGCGCCGGGCTGTGGGAACGGGCCGGGATCGCCGCCGGACCGCGCCTGGAGCCGCTGCTGGACTTCTGCGGGGCGGACGAGCGGCGGCGCGTGGCCGGGGCCCTGGCCGCGCTGCGACGCACCGTGGGCCGCCTGGCGCGCCAGAACGAGCTGAACCGGTACCTGGCGGCCTTCTGCCTGGACCTGGCGGCCGAGGAGAGCCGGATCTTCCGGGACTGCGTCCTGGACGACCCCGCCGGCTGCTACGGGCGCGACGCCCGCAACACGAACCTTGGCGCCGGCGGCGTCCTGGTCAAGCAGGCCTGAGGAGGAGCGCATGAGCGGCCTGAACGCGATCATGGACACCGGCCTGTCGGCGCTGTTCTCGGCGCAGGCGGGGCTGGCCACCGTCGGCCACAACATCGCCAACGCCAGCACCCCCGGCTACAGCCGGCAGCAGGTGCTGTTCGCGGCGCGGCGGCCGCGGGTGACCCCCAACGGCGCGATCGGGCGCGGGGTCGAGGTCGCGGGGATCCGGCGCGTCCAGGACGAGTTCCTGGCCAACAACATGCGCGTGCAGTCCTCCCGCCTGGCCTCCTACGGCGCCGTCGACGGCACGCTGTACGAGATCGAGGCCCTGCTCGGTTCGGTGGACAACGACCACCTGGGCGACGCCCTCGGCAAGTTCTTCAACTCCTGGAACGGCCTGGCCCAGCCGCCGGTCAACACCAACCTCAAGCAGAACGTGGTGGCGGCGGCCCAGAGCCTGGTCCAGGACTTCAACGCCGTCAGCGACAACCTCGATGAGCTGGAGAAGAACCTCAACGAGAGCATCCAGGCCGAGCTGCAGAACCTCAACGGCCTGCTGCGGGCGGTGGCCGAGCTGAACAAGCAGATCATGCAGGCGGAGGTGGGCGGGCAGCCGGCCAACGACCTGCGCGACCAGCGCGACCAGCTCATCCTGGGCATCTCGGAGATGGCCGAGGTGGCCGTGCTCGAGCGGGAGGACGGAAGCAAGGACCTGATCATGAGCGGCCGCACCATCGTCAGCCGCGGCTCGGTCACCGAACTCTCCACCCGCGAGGTGGCCGAGGACGGCAGCAGCCGCGTGATGGTGGTCACCCAGGACACCCTGCGCGAGGTCGTGCTCTCGACCGGCCGCATCGAGGGCCTGCTGACAAGCCGCGACGTGCACGTCACCCAGGTCCGCGACCTGCTGGACAAGGTGGCCGGGCGGCTGGTCGCGGAGGTCAACGCCCTGCACACCCAGGGGCGGACGCCCGGCAGCAGCGGCCTGGCCTTCTTCACCGGCGACAGCATGCACACCATCGCGGTCAACACCGCCCTGGTGGACCAGCCCTCCCTGGTGGCGACCGGGCGCACCATCGCCGAGAGCGACAACGCCCTGGCCCTGCAACTGGCGAATCTGGGCTCGGTCAGCGCGCTGAATCCGGACGGGGAGACGATCCTGGACGTCTACCGGTCGGCGGTGGTCACGGTGGCCAGCAGCCGCGCCAGCTACGAGTTCATGGTGGACAACCAGCAGGACGTGGTGGACTCCCTCGAGGCCAAGATCGCCAGCGTCAGCGGCGTCAGCCTCGACGAGGAGGGCGCCAACATGGTCAAGTACCAGAACAGCTACAACGCGGCGGCGCGCGTCATCTCGGCGGTGCAGGAGATGTACGACACGCTGCTGAACATGGTCTAACCGGCGCAACGGAGGTGACAGCGACATGGCGATCCGCATCACGGACGGCTACCTTTCGTCCATCCTGATCAGCGACCTGAACCAGAGCCTGAACGCCATGTTCAAGCAGCAGGTCATGGCCGGGAGCATGCGCCGTGTCAACTCGTACGCCGACGATCCGCGCGCGGTGTCCACCATCCAGCGCTACGACGCCCTCATCGCCCAGAACAGGGAATACATCGGCAACGTGACCCGCAGCCGCATCCTGGTGGACGCCAGCGACACGGCCCTGCAGTCGGTCAGCGACATCCTGGCCGGCACGCGGGTGATCGCCCTGCGCGAGTCCTCCGCCCTGGCCACCGCGACGAGCATGGGCACCTCGGTGGTCGAGGTGGACAACCTCATCAACCAGCTGCTGGACATGCTCAACACCTCGGTCGAGGGCACCCACATCTTCGCCGGCACCAAGACCAACGCGCCGCCGTTCGTGCGCAACGGGGACACCGTCGTCTACCAGGGCAACGACGAGAAGTACGCCAGCCGCACCGGGCCGAACTCCCTGCTGACGGTGAACATCCCCGGGCAGGTCTTCGTGGGCGCCCAGAGCGCGAGCCTCGCCGGCACGGTCGACCTGGCGCCGCGCCTGACCGGCGCGACCCTGCTGAGCGAGCTGAACATGGGAGCCGGCTGGGAATCCGGCGCGATCCAGATCGAGGACGGGCAGGGCACCCGCTGGCAGGTCGATTTCTCGGGGGCCGTCTCGGTCAGCCAGGCGCTGACGGCGGTGGCCACCGCCACCGGCGGCGCGGTCACCATGTCCCTGCGGCCGGACGGCGCCGGCTTCCAGCTCGACGGCGTCGGGCCCCTGACCATAGCCGAGGTCGGCGAAGGGGGGACCGCGGCCTCGCTGGGCATCGCGGGCCGGACCGGCGGCAGCACCTACACCGGGCTGGACGTGCGGCCCAAGGCCGGTCCCGCGGCGCCCCTGGCGGACATCGAAGCCCTCGCCGGCAGCCTGCCCCTGGGCACCATCGAGGTGGAGTTCCAGGGCACGACCACCAGCGTGGATTTGAGCGGCGCCGCGACCCTGGGGGATGTGCAGACCCTGGTGGCGGCCGCCGTGCCGGGCATGGAGATCGAGATCCGCGACACCGGCCTGGTGGTGATCGGGGGCAGCCCCGAGCCCTTCGTGATCCGCAACGCGGACGCGGCCAACAGCGCCTCGGCCCTGGGCATCAACGGTTCGGGCACCCCGGTGCGGCTGTTCGGGGTGCTGGCGGACCTGAAGGCCGCCCTGATCGCCGGCGACAAGCAGGCCGTGCGCGGGGCCACCGCGGAGCTGGAGTCCCTGGAGGACATGGTCTACCAGCTGATGATGAGCGTCGGCGGCCGCCAGACCGACCTGGACTGGTCCGACGAGCTGCTGCGGCAGCGGGACGAGCGCCTGCAGGCGAGCCTCTCCCTGGAGCGGGACGTGGACGTGGCCGAGGTGGCGGCCAATCTCAGCCGGGCCGAGACCAGCTACCAGGCCTCACTGCTGGTCACCAGCCGCCTTTACCAGATGAACCTGATGGACTTCCTCAGATGACCGGACCGGCGGTCCGCCGCCGGCAACCAAGGAGCGATCGATGCCGACCTTCAGGACAGTGCAATTCGGGGAGCTGAGCTACCGCAACGAGGACGTGATCCACCTGCCCGACGGCCTGGTGGGGATGCCCGGCCTGCGCAACTGGCTCATCCTGGACATGGGCGACGACGTGCCCATGAAGTGGTTCCAGTCCCTGGACCGGGGCGATTTCGGTTTCCCGGTGACCCAGCCGTGGTTCTACCACGACGAGTACGAGGTCAAGGTCGCGCCGCCGGTGCGGGAGCGCCTGCGGACGGCCCGGGTCGAGGACCTGACCACCCTGATCATCACCACCGTCCACCCCGGCGGGGAGACGGTCACCGGCAACCTGCTGGCGCCCCTGGTGGTCGATACGGAGACCCGGCGCGGCGCCCAGTTGACCCTGGACGACGACCGGTTCGCCATGCGCCAGGAGATCAACTACGTGAAATTTGGCCTTGCCGTGCAGGGGGACTCGTCGGACAATGGCGGCGCGGAGGCCCCGGCCTGCGCCCCTGGCGGCGTGGAAGCCGCGGTCGCCGAGACGCCTGAGACTGCAGGCGTCTAGCCCAGGACCGGACGGCCCCGCAAGGCCGCCGGCACCGGACAGGGAGGTCCCGTGCTCATACTCAGCCGCAAGCGCAACGAAAAGATCATGATCGGCGACGACATCTCGATCATGATCGTGGACATCCGGGGCGACCAGGTGCAGATCGGCATCGATGCACCCCGGTCGATCCCCGTGCACCGCCACGAGATCTACGAGGAGATCAAGAGCACGACCCTGGGCGCGGCAGC
>JBHEPC010000381.1:0-3018 GCA_046260475.1 Candidatus Krumholzibacteriia bacterium
ATCGGCGGCCTGCCCGAGCTGATCGTGCCCGGCGTGACCGGCGAGGTGGCCGCCCCCGACGACCCCGCGGCCCTGCTGGCGGCGCTGCGCCGTGCGCTGGCCCTGGGCCCGGCGGCCGGTGCGGCGGCCCGCAGCTGGGCCGAGGTCCACGCCGACCGCGCCGCCCACATGGACGAGCTGGACGGGATCCTGCGGGGTGCGGCCCGCTGACCGGAGCGCGGAATTGGTCAAGGCCCCCCGCGCAGGCTATGATTGGGGCGTCATCACGCAACGTACGGCCCCGGACCGCCGCCAGCCGGCCCCGGCCCGCCGCCGCCAAGCCGAAAGGGAAATCCCGAGATGAAAGACATCGAGAAGCGCGGCCCCATGACCCGCATCATCCACGCGGGCCAGCACGTCGATCCCGCCACCGGCGCCGTCTCCACCCCCATCTACCAGACCAGCACCTTCGCCTTCCGCGACGCCGACCACGGCGCGGCCTGCTTCCGCGGCGAGCCCGGCTACAAGTACACGCGGCTGGGCAACCCCACCATCGAGGCGCTGGAGGAGAACATCGCCAACCTCGAGGGTGGCTGCGGCGGCCTGGCCGCGGCCACGGGCATGGCGGCGGTGAACATGGTCTACCTGACCTTCCTGGGCCAGGGCACCCACGTGGCGGCCACCGAGAGCCTGTACGGCCCCAGCCGCATGGTGCTGGAGACCGAGTACCCGCGCTTCGGCGTATCCAGCGACTTCGTGGACACCGCCGATCCGGAGAACCTGGCCAAGGTCGTGCGCAAGGACACGAAGCTGGTCTACATCGAGACGCCGGCCAACCCCACGCTCAAGCTGACGGACATCAAGGCCTGCGCCGAGATCGCCCACGGCGTGGGCGCCCTGCTGGTGGTGGACAACACCTTCGCCTCGCCGTACCTGCAGAATCCCCTGGAACTCGGGGCGGACATCGTCCTTCACAGCATGACCAAGTTCATCAACGGGCACACCGACGTGGTGGCCGGCATGGTGGTGGCGAAGGACAAGGCCGTGCTGGCGCGGCTGCGCAAGGTGCACACCAACTTCGGCGGCACCATGGATCCCCACCAGGCCTGGCTGGTGCTGCGCGGGGTCAAGTCCCTGGGCCTGCGCATGGACCGCGCCCAGGAGAACGCCCTGAAGCTGGCGGCCTTCCTGGAGCAGCACCCCAAGGTGGACTGGATCCGCTACCCGGGCCTGGAGAGCCACCCGCAGTTCGACCTGGGGCGGCGCCAGATGCGCGGGCCGGGCGCGGTCATGAGCTTCGGCGTCAAGGGCGGCTACGAGGCCGGCAAGACGGTGATCAACAACGTCCAGGTGGCCACGCTGGCGGTCAGCCTGGGCGGCATCGAGACGCTGATCGAGCACCCGGCGAGCATGACCCACGCGGGCGTGCCCCTGGCGGAGCGGCTGCAGGCGGGCATCAGCGACGATCTGGTGCGCATCGCCGTCGGCTGCGAGGACTACGCCGACCTGCAGGAGGATCTGGCCCGGGTGCTGGACCTCGCCTGAACGGGAGACCGATGTACCAGAGCTGGGTCGATGCCTCGCGCATCCACCACGACGACGGGGGGGACATCTGGGCGGTGGACCACACCGCCCACCCCCTGCTGGATCCCGCCTTCGGCGCCAACCGCTCCCGCGTGCTGGCGATGACCCGCCAGAAGTACCACCGCATGCTGGTCGACGACGAGGTCTTCCGCCGCGAGCTGGCCCGCCTGCTGCAGCCCGGGGACGAGGAAAGCGCCGACCTGGCGGCCCTGACCGCCCGCGCGGCCGACTACCTGGACGAGGCGGACGTCTACCTCGCCTCCACCATCGAGCTGCTGCCTTCGGCCGCCCGCCCCCACGTGCTGCCCCTGCCCCAGGTCACCGACTGCGACGACGTGCGCGGGCTGATCGCCCTCTCGTTCCGGGCCGACCAGCCGCGCCTGGCCTACGAGGCCCGCCGCAAGCTCTGCCTGGCCCAGACCCTGCTGCAGATCGACCAGTCGCGCCACGTCCAGGACGGGCAGCAGCACATGGAGCACTTCGAGCACCTGCTGAACGAGGGGCTGTGGCGCCACACCAGCCAGGTGCACGACCTGGACATCGGCTTCCACATCAGCGACGACGGGTCCCACGTGGTCTACACGGCGCGCCCGGGCGCGGGAGACCAGAGGTGGCACTTCCGCTCCACCTTCGTGCAGAAGCGCGAGGCGGGCCGGAACGTGTCCCTGGACATCCTCTACTACAGCTGCCGCTTCAAGCGCTCGGTGACGCCCGTGTCGTTCGAGATCGTCGACGGCCGGCGCCAGGTGCTCGAGCGCATCCGCTGGGGCGAGCTGCGCCGCCAGAGCAGCGGCTCGATCCTCTCGAAGATGATCCGCAACGGCATCAACAATCCCGACGCCATCGCCGACATGATCGGCGCCATGTTCATCGTCCACGACAACGAGTCCCTGGACGACCTGCTGCTGCTGCTGGACGCCGCCGTGGGCGCGCCCTTCGGCTGGCGCAACGTGACGGACACGTTCTCGCCCGAGCCCGGCCAGGAGCTGAACGCGTTCAGCAGCAAGCAGTTCAAGGTGTTCAAGGGGGATGTGGACATCCTCTACCCCGACCCCCGCGGCGGGTCCGCCTACCGCTTCCCGGTGGAGATCCAGATCTTCACCCTGGAGGCCTACCTGCGCACGGTCTGCGGCGCCCACGAGGCCAGCCACCTGGCGCTGAAGCTGCGCCAGTTCCTGTTCGGGCTGGTGCCGCGGATCTTTCCGCGGGAGGTGTATGGGAGCGCGTGGCTGGAGGGCGGCCGCGACGAGACGGCCGGCCCCTGACGCCGCCTACGGGTAGGCGTAGGGCGCGTCGATCTTCTGGATGTTGCGGCCGTCGGTGCCGCGGATGGTGAATGCGAACGGCGTCGGCCATTCCCCCGTATCCAGGACCACCTCGACCGAGCCCCGGGCGAAGGTCCGGCGGTAGAGGTTGCCGGTGATCTCGGTCGGACCCAGGGGCGGGCCCAGGTCC
>JBHEPC010000388.1:0-4098 GCA_046260475.1 Candidatus Krumholzibacteriia bacterium
GGGTAGGTGGGGAAGGGTTCGGCGATGACCAGGCCCATCAGCTCCCAGTGGCCGGTGGTGGAGTCCTTGCCCGCGGACACCTCCTGCAGGCGCCCCCAGGCGGCCAGGGGCGCCGCGGCCGGCACGACGCCCGCGATGGCGTGGACGTTGCCCAGGCCCAGCCGCGCCAGGTTGGGCACGTCCAGGCCGCCGGTGACGGCGGCCATGTTGCCGAGGGTGTCGCTGCCCTGGTCGCCGTAGCGGTCGGCGTCCGGGGCGCCGCCCACGCCCAGGCCGTCCAGCACGATGAGGATGGCTCGCGCCATGGTGCCGCTCCTTGGTCCGCGCGCCGGGTCCGCGGGCGCAACGGGATCAACCAAGGGTAGTTGCGGGCCCCGGGAGCCGTCAACCGGACTTCTCCTTGCCTGCGGCCCGGCGCCGCTTACAATGGCGTCCATGGCCGGCGACCTCTTCCACCCCGAGCAGCCCGCGCCGGAGCCCCAGGCCCCGGCCACGCCGGCGTCCGCCCCCGGTCCGGCGCCCCTGGCCGACCGCATGCGGCCACGCACCCTGGACGAGGTGGTCGGCCAGGACGAGCTGCTGGGGCCGCGCGGCCCCCTGCGCCTGCTGCTGGAGACCGACAGCCTGCCCTCGCTCCTGCTATGGGGACCGCCCGGCTGCGGCAAGACCACCCTGGCCCGCCTGGCCGCGCGGCACACCCGCGCCCGTTTCCTGGAGTACAGCGCGGTGGCCGTCGGCGCGAAGGAGCTGAAGGCCGTCATGGGCGAGGCCGAGAAGCTCAAGCGCGCCGTCGGCACCCGCACCATCCTGTTCCTGGACGAGATCCACCGCTTCAACAAGGCCCAGCAGGACGCGCTGCTGCCCTGGGTCGAGCGGGGCGACGTCACCCTCATCGGCGCCACCACCGAGAACCCCAGCTTCGAGGTCAACAGCGCCCTGATCTCCCGCACGCGCCTGTTCGTGCTCAAGCCCCTGGACCCGCCGGCGGTGCGGGCGCTGCTGCTGCGCGCCCTGGCGGACGAGCGCGGCCTCGCGGGCCGGCTCGCCCTGACCGACCAGGCCGTCGCGGCCCTGGCCGCCGCCAGCGAGGGCGACGCCCGGGCGGCCCTGGGGCAGTTGGAGACCCTGGACGCGGCGGTGACCGCCGGGGCGGTGCCCGAGGCCGCCGAGGGCCCCCTGGACGCCGACGCGGTGGCCCAGGTGCTGACCAGCCGCGCCGTGCGCTTCGACAAGGCGGGCGAGGAGCACTACAACCTCATCAGCGCCCTGCACAAGAGCCTGCGCAACAGCGACGCCCAGGCGTCCGTCTACTGGCTGGTGCGCATGCTCGAGGGGGGCGAGGATCCCCTCTTCCTGGCGCGGCGCCTGGTGCGCTTCGCCAGCGAGGACGTGGGCCTGGCCGACCCCCAGGCCCTGACCCAGGCGCTGGCCGCCCGGGACGCGGTCCACTTCATCGGCTTGCCCGAGGGGCGCCTGGCCCTGCTGCAGGCGGCGGTGTACCTGGCCCTGGCGCCCAAGAGCAACGCGCTGTACCGCGCCGGCGCCCTGGCCGAGGCCGAGGTCAAGCGCGGGTCCAGCCCGCCGGTGCCCATGCATCTGCGCAACGCGCCCACGCGGCTGATGAAGGGCCTGGGCGCGGGCGACGGCTACGTCTACGCCCACGACACCCGCGCCGGCATCGCCCGCATGGACTGCCTGCCGGAGGGCCTGGACACGGACATGTTCTACGACCCCCGCGGCCGCGGCTTCGAGCAGGAGCTGAAGGACCGCCTGGAGAAGATCCGGCGCTGGCAGCAGCGCCGGCACGAGCCGCCCGACGGCGGCCCCTGACCCGCGACCGGAAGGACCGGCACCATGAAGAGGATCGGAGTGCTCACCGGCGGCGGCGACGCCGCGGGCATGAACGCGGCGGTGCGCGCGGTGGTGCGCACCGCCTGGCGGCACGGCGCCGAGGTGATCGGCATCCGCCGCGGCTGGCGCGGCCTCGCCGAGGGGACCTTCGAGACGATGCCCCCCGGCTCGGTCAGCGGCATCCTGCACCAGGGCGGCACCATCCTGCGCACCTTCCGCTATCCGGAATTCGCCACGCCCGAAGGCACCGAACCCGTCGCCCGGACCCTGCAGAAGATGAAGCTCGACGGCCTGGTGGTGATCGGCGGCGACGGCAGCTTCCGCGGCGCCACCAAACTGCAGAAGGAGTTCGGGCTGCCCTGCGTCGGCGTGCCCGCGACCATCGACAACGACATCCCCGGCACGGACATGTCCATCGGCTTCGACACGGCGCTGAACATCGCCATCGATGCCGTGGACAAGATCCGCGACACCGCCACCAGCCACGGCCGCATTTTCGTGATCGAGGTCATGGGTCGGGAGTACGGCCTGCTGGCGGCGCAGACGGCCATCGCCACCGGGGCCGAGGAGGCGCTGCTGCCGGAGATCCCCTATGACCTGGACGAGGTGTGCCGCCGCATCACCGCCGGCTACGACCGGGGCAAGCACCACGCCATCATCATCGTGGCCGAGGGGGCGGGCAAGGCCAGCTACGTGACCTTCGAGATCAAGGAGCGGCTGCAGCGGGACGTGCGCATGGCGGTGCTGGGGCACATCCAGCGCGGCGGCTCGCCCACCGGCTACGACCGCATCCTGGCTTCGCGCCTGGGGCACGAGGCCGCCGAGCGGCTCTTCGCCGGCGAGTCGGGCGTGATGGTGGGTGTGGTCGCCAACAAGTACAAGACCACGCCCCTGGAGAAGAAGTCGCGCATGCCCGCCACGGCGGTGCTGCGGGACGCGCGTCTGCAGGAGCTTCTGTCCTAGGCCGCCGCGCGGCCCCCGGCCGGCGAAACAGCCGAAGGGCTCCCCCGGCGGGGAGCCCTTCGTCGTCCGGTGCGTCGCTTCGCGGCTACTCGCCCTCGATGCCGGCGATGTAGGTGTTGGCGTACTGGAACCAGTCCACGCGCATGGTGCCCACCACGTGGCCCAGGCCCTCGTGCTCGACCCGGCGCTTGCTGAAGTCCTCCTGCAGGCTCATGACCGTGAACGCGCCCACCAGCGGCAGGTCCTTGGCCTTGAACATGTGGAGCATCCACTCGGCGCCCGGGGTCAGGTCGACCAGCCGCAGGGAGACCACGTCGCCCACCGCGTACCAGGCGTGGTCCTCGGGGCCGGGGTTGGCCTTGACCGAGTCGGGCAGGTCGTGGCGCGGCACGTGGACGAAGTTCGCGAAGGCGCTCTTGACCGTCTTGGGATCGTCGTCCTCGTTCTCGGGCAGGAAGGTGGCGCGGGCCTCGTCCATCTCCTTGCGCTGCCAGCCGATCTTCGGGATCGGGGCGCCGGGCATCTCCTGGTCGATGGCGCCCGAACGCAGCAGCGTGGGCAGCACGTAGCCCTTGGGGGCGACCAGGCTGTCGGCCTCGACCACGCCGCCGCGCTTGATGCGCTTGAGCACCAGGTGGGTCGGCTGCGGGGTGAAGGTCTTCTGCACGCCCAGCAGGGCGCCGGATAGGCCCTGGTACCGGTTCTCCAGGTCCTCGGCCACCAGGAACTCGATGATGTTCTCGTCGGTGCCGCGGCCGCGGATCAGGGCGACGTTGCCGTGCACGTACTCGAACACGGGGGCGTCGATCTCGAACAGGAAGTCCGTGCTCAGGGTGTCCCCGCGGCTGATCCGGCGCAGGGAGTCGTAGACGTAGGGATCGACCTCTTCCTTGCCGCCGCAGCCGGCCAGGCCAAGCAGGGTCACGGCCAGGAGGCCGAGCAACAGGACGGACACCCAACGACGCGGGGAAGACACACCGAACATGAACGAACCTCCCAAGTGGTGCATGCCCTCGTCCCGCCGGTGGGATGCGGGGCGATCACGGGAAACCGGACCAAGCCGGAAGATCCTAAGCCCGGGACCAGGCAAGGTCAACGAAAGTCTCACCTTCTCAACCCCATGAAATTGGGGCGTCCGCGCGCAAAAAGCAAATGCAATCCCCGGCCCCGGCGCCTGCGCCGGCGGCCGCCCGGGCTCACAGCCGGGGCAGCCGGCGCACCGCCGCCAGCACCTCCCCCGCCCCTGCCAGGCCCCCGTCCCAGAGGGACTGGAAGATCTGCCAG
>JBHEPC010000144.1:0-2530 GCA_046260475.1 Candidatus Krumholzibacteriia bacterium
GATGAGCACGGCCACCAGGACGCGGGCCCGAAACACGAGCTCAGGGCGGGCGTCCCGCACCGTCTGGGGGATGAACGGGGTGGTCACGCGCGCGGTCCATGCGCGCCGGCGGCTGCGTTCCATCGCACCCTCCCGCGCCCCCGGGGGGAGGTCAGGGGCGCAGGGACATGGTCGATCAGGAACCGTTCGGGGTCAAGAGTCGACTGCCGGCGCGGCCGCGGCGGCAGCGGTGGCGGCCCAGGGTCTTGAGGTGCTCGCCGCCGGGTGTGAACACCTGCACCTCGCTCAGCTGCTGGTCCAGCAGGTAGATGTTGTTGGCGTCGTCCACGAGGACGCGGGTGACGATGCCCAGCAGCACGTCCTCGTCATCGCCGCCGATGCGCCATTGCTCCTGGAGGGCGATGCTCCGCACGCCCCCGGCGGGCACGGCGCCGTTCTTGACGTGGGGGACCGGAGCCTCTACCCGCGCCCGCGTCGGGCTATTCGCTCCCGGGCACGGGCAAATCCTCGGCCCACAGCACCAGGCGGTCGGCGGCCTGGGACAGGCCCAGGGCGCCGCCGGCATTGCGGGCCGTCAGGACCACCGGGGCGCTGTCCAGCAACCGGCGCAGCGCGGCGCCCTGGCCGGCCAGCGCCGTCTCCCGGGCAAAGTCGGTCCAGTCCACCGGAAGTCCCGGCGGCAGGGCGGCCAGCCGCTTGGCCAGGAAGGCCTCGTCCGCCAGGGGCCAGGGCACGGTGCCGCTGCCGGCCAGGACCATCAGCGCGGCGACGCCGTCGCCGCCGGTGGCCAGCACGAGGGCCGGACCGGCCCCGGCGTTGACACCCGCCACGGGCACGGCGTCCCGCTGCCAGCGAGCCAGGGCGAAGTCCAGGGCCGCGCGGGCTTCGGCCGCCGGGTCGGCGCCCGCCGGCAGGTGGGGCACAAGGTACAGCGGCCGGCGCGGGCCGGCCCCGTCCAGATCGCCGTGGGTATAGAAGCGGTCCAGGCGGTCGGCCAGGCGGACCTCGCCGCCGGGGGCGTGGTCCAGCACCAGCACCGGGGTCTCGGGGCCGCGCTCCGCGCCCGGCGCCGGTCGGTAGAGGGTCAGCAGACGGTCGGCGCCGTCGGGGCCGGGGTAGACCAGCAGGCCCTTGCCCCGGGGCGGCAGCACCGAGCCGGTGCGGGCGGCCCGCTCCAGCATGGCGTCCAGGTCGCCCAGGGTGGTGGCCACGGGGCCCGGATGGCGGCGGGGCAGGTGCGCCGCCACGGCCGCCTCCGTCAGGGCCAGCAGGTGGCGGGCCGTCGGTTGCTCCAGCGGCGGCACCTGCCGGATGCGCGCGGCCAGGGAATCGGCCCAGCCCGGGGCCAGGTTCAGCACGGTGGTGCTCCAGACGGCGCCTTCGCCCGTGGGGAAGCCCACCTCGGCCCGCAGCTGGTACGCACCGGTGGGCAGGTCGGCGAAGGAGGCCTGCCGGGGCAGGCGCTGCAGGCCCGCCGCCAACTCGAGGCGGCCCGTCTGGGGTCCGAGGGGCAGGACCGAGCGGGCCTGGTTGTCCAGAAAGTCGACGGCCAGGGTGCCTGGGCCGGCTTGTGGGGACACCACCACCAGTTCGAAGCCCAGCACCCCGCCCCTGACGATGCTGCCGTCCAGGCGGCCCAGGAAGGCCGGACCGCGGGCGGCGGTGGCGTCGAAGGCCAGGCGGACGACGCGGTGGGTCGGGGTCCGGGGATCGAACACGCCCGGGTCGGCCAGGGCGGACCAGACCGCGGGCCCGGGCCCCGCCAGCTCGGTCGACCGGTCCAGGGCGGCATTGATGCCCAGCAGGGGATCGGTCAACGGGTGCCACGGCTGGATCAGGCTCCAGGGCACGAGGACCGCGGCCGGGTGGCCCTGGTCGTCGAAACGCGGCGTCAGCTCGGCCACCGGCTGCCAGCGTTCCAGGGTGGGCACCCAGACCGCGCCCCAGCCTTGGCCCTTGACGCCCGTGCCGAAGGCGAAGTGGAAGGCGCCCCGGGTCAGGTACGGCGCCTCGGGGTCGGGCAGGCCCACCGTCACCCGCAGGCGGGGCCGGCGGGCGGGGTCGGCGGGCCAGGCAGGAGCGCCGCGCAGCTTCAGCTCCAGGCCCTCGGCACGCCAGGACAGCAGGAGCGAGGCTGGGGTAGAGGCGGGCTCGGGAAATCCCGCGCCGTGCTGGAAGTCGGCCAGGAAGAGTTCGCCGCTGCCCTCGGGGACCAGTCTGACGCCCCGCTCGGCGGCCGCGAGCACCAGGCCCGCGCGGAGCTCCGTGACCAGGGCCGCAAACCGGGGTTCGCCCCGCAGGGAATCCAGGTCCGGGTCCGTGTCCAGGTGCTCGAGGCGGTCGAAGCCCCGGGCCACGGCCCGGGCCAGGGTGGTCAGGGCCGCGTCCGCCTGGCCCAGGCGCGCCTCCAGGCAGGCCTGGTTGTAGAGCAGCACGGGATCGGCGTCGGGCGAGGCGCTCAGGCGCCGGGCCGCCGCCAGGGCGGTCTCGGTCTCGCCGGCGCGGATCAGCGCCATGACCCGCGCGTGGG
>JBHEPC010000409.1:0-4758 GCA_046260475.1 Candidatus Krumholzibacteriia bacterium
GCCCACGTCCGTGGTCAGGGCGTCCAGGTCCCGGTTGTTCAGCCCGACGACCGCCGCGCCGGCGCCCAGGGCGGCGCGCACGTCGGCCTCGTCGTGGCACTCCACCAGGGACTCGAGGCCCAGGTCCCGCACGCAGGCCAGCAGTTGCGCCAGGCGCCCGGACGTGACGAAGCGGGCGATCAGCAGCACCGCGTCCGCGCCCGCGGCCCAGGCCGCGTGCACCTGGGCCTCGTCCAGGACGAAGTCCTTGGCCAGCACGGGCAGGGACGAGGCCGCGCGCAGGGCGGGCACATCGTCCAGCGAGGTGCCGAAGTTGGCCTGGTCGGTGACGATGGAGACGGCCGCGGCGCCGCTGCGTTCGTACACCGCGGCCAGGCGGTCGACGGCCGCGTCCTGGCGGAAGCCGGGGTCGCTGGGGGAGCGGCGCTTGACCTCGGCGATCAGCCGCTGCCCGCCCCGCAGCGCCGCCGCGAAATCACGGGGCGCCGGCCCCTGCCGCCGGGGCGCCCGGGCGGCGAAGCGCGCGCGCAGGGCGGCGGCCTCGCGTTCCTTCAGCGGACGGATGCGTTCCAGGAAGTTCATGACGCCTCCCGGGTCGCCCCGCCGGCGGCAGCGGACAGACGCTCCAGCAGCGCGGCCGCGCGCCCATCCGCCAGCACCTCGCGGGCCAGGGCCACGCCCTGGACCACGGTTGCGGCCGCGCCGGCGGCCACGGCCGCGAATCCGGCATTCAGGACCACAGCTGCCGCGGGGGCGCCGTCGCTGCCGGCCAGCACGCCGCGGATGATGGCGGCGTTCTCGGCGGGGCTGCCGCCGGCCAGGTCGGCGGCGCGGTGGCGGGCGACGCCCGCCTCCTCGGGGGTGAACGCGTAGACGGTCACCTCGCCGTCCCGCAGCTCGGCCACCACCGTCTCGCCGCAGGGGGAGACCTCGTCCAGGCCGCCGATGCCGTGGACCACGAAGGCCCGTTCGCTGCCCAGCTGCCCCAGCACCCGCGCCAGGGGTTCGCACAGGCGCGGGTCGTAGACGCCCATCAGCTGGCGGCGCGCGCCGGCGGGGTTGGTCAACGGGCCCAGCACGTTGAAGACGGTGCGCACGCCCAACTCGCGCCGCACCGGCACGGCGTGGCGCATGGCCGGGTGCAGGGCCGGGGCGAAGAGGAAGCCGATGCCCACCTCGCGGATCATGCGGCCCAGGGCCGCCGGGTCGGTCACCAGGGGCACGCCCAGCTCCTCGAGCACGTCGGCGCTGCCGCTGCGGGAGGAGACCGCCCGGTTGCCGTGCTTGGCCACGGGGACGCCCATGGCCGCGGTGACCAGGGCCGCCGCCGTGGAGATGTTGAAGGTGCCGGCGCCGTCGCCGCCGGTGCCGCAGGTGTCCACCAGGCCGTCGACGCCGGCGACCACCGGCACGGCGGCGGCCCGCATGGCCTCGGCGAAGCCGGTGATCTCGTCCACGGTCTCGCCCCGGGTGCGCAGCGCGGCCAGCAGGGCGGCCAGTTGCACCGGCGAGACCTCGCCGGCCATCACCCGGCCCATCAGCGCCCGGGCCTCGGGCCGGGTCAGGGTCCCGCCCTCAAGAAGCCTGGCGAGCATCGCGTCCTCCGGTCGGTGCGGCCTGGGCCAGGAAGTTGGCCAGCAGGTGCGGGCCCTCGGTGGTCAGGATGGACTCGGGATGGAACTGCACGCCCTCGACGGCCAGCTCCCGGTGGCGGACGCCCATGATCTCGCCCTCGCCGGTGCGGGAGACGACCGCGAGCGAAGCCGGCAGGTCCTGCTCGCGCACCAGCAGCGAGTGGTAGCGGGTGGCGGGGAAGGGGTTGGACAGCCCCGCGTACACGCTGCGGCCGTCGTGGTGGATGCGGCTGGTCTTGCCGTGCATCACCCGGTCGGCGCGGGTGATGCGGCCGCCGAAGGCCGCGACGATGGCCTGGTGGCCCAGGCAGATGCCCAGGACCGGGATCCGCCCGGCGCAGGCGCGGATCAGCTCGACGCTGACGCCCGCGTCGGCCGGCGTGCCCGGTCCCGGTGAGATGATGACGCTCTCGGGCCCCAGGGCCAGGGCCTCGTCCACGGTGATGCGGTCGTTGCGCACGACCTCGACCCGGGCGCCCAGCTGGCCCAGCGCCTGCACGACGTTGAAGGTGAACGAGTCGTAGTTGTCGATCATCAGGTGCATGTCAGCGCTCCTGTTCGGCGATGGCCACCGCGCGCACCAGGGCGCGGATCTTGTCGAGGGTCTCCTGGTATTCGCGGGCGGGGTCGCTGTCGGCCACGATCCCCGCGCCCGCCTGCACGCTGAACCGGCCCTGCTGCATCACCAGGGTGCGGATGGCGATGCACATGTCCATGTCGCCGCCGCGGCCGAAGTAGCCCACGGCGCCGGCGTAGGGCCCGCGGCGGTCGGGCTCCAGGTCGCCGATGATCTCCATGGCGCGGATCTTGGGCGCGCCCGAGACGGTCCCCGCCGGGAAGGTGGCCGCCAGCACGTCGAACATGTCCCGGTCCGGGGCCACCTCGCCCGACACCCGCGAGACGATGTGCATGACGTGGCTGTAGCGCTCGACCGACATGAAGTCGTCCACCTGCACCGAGCCCGGCACGCAGACGCGGCCCAGGTCGTTGCGGCCCAGGTCCACCAGCATGACGTGCTCGGCGCGTTCCTTGGCGTCGGCCATCAGCTCGTGCTCGAGGGCGTGGTCCTCGGCCACGGTTGCGCCGCGGCGCCGGGTGCCGGCGATGGGGTTGACCTGGGCGCGGCCCGCGTGCATGCGCACCAGCATCTCGGGCGACGAGCCGACCAGCTGCGTGTCGCCCAGATCCAGGTAGAAGAGGTAGGGGCTGGGGTTGAGGATGCGCAGGGCGCGGTAGATGCGGAAGGGCGGGGCGGCGGTCCGGCCGGACAGGCGCTGGGAGAGTACGATCTGGAAGGCGTCGCCGGCCAGGATGTGCTCCTGGGCGCGGCGCACCGCGTCCTCGTATTGCGCCCGGGTCAGGTTCGCTTCCAGCGGCGGTTCGGTCGCCTCGTCGCCGCTGCCCAGGGGCCGGTGCGCCTCGGCCGGCAGCGGCGTGCAGAGGGCGCCCAGCAGCCGGTCCAGCTCGGCCTGGGCGGCGCGGCGGCCGTCCACGCCGTCGGTCGGCGGGGTGGTCAGGAACTCGATCTCGTTGCGCACGTGGTCGAAGACGGCGATGGTCGCCGGGAACAGGAGCCGGTAGTCGGGCAGGTCCGCGCCGTGCGGCCGGGCCGGCAGGGGCACCTGCTCGAAGTAGCGCACCATGTCGAAGCCGACCAGGCCGACGGCGCCGCCGTAGGCCGGGGGCAGGCTGCCCGCGTCGCCGTCGGCCCGCGCCTGCCGGGCCAGTTCGGCCCGCACGGCCGCGAAGGGGTCGGCCGCGTCCACCGGCGCGGTGGTGACCGCCCAGCCGTCGGGCCCGCGGCGCTCGGTGGTGACGACGCCGTCCCGCAGGCTGATCACGGTGTGCGGTCCCAGGCCGATGAACGAGTAGCGGCCCATCTGGATGCCTCGCTCGACGCTCTCGAACAGGAAGGCCGCGCCGAGGGCCTTCAGCTTCAGGAAGACCGAGACCGGCGTCTCCAGGTCGGCCGGCATGCGGGCCCGCACGGGGGGGGCCAGGGGGGCGATGTCGATGGGCTGCGGCACGGTGCTCTCCTCGAGGTCGCGGTGTCCAGGTCCAGGCCCGGCGGGCAACAAAAAACCCGCCGAACAGGGGCGGGTGGCGCGTCGCGTCGGGTCTGGTGTCTCGGAACTCTGGGACTAGTCTCCGTTACCTCCCGCGGCGTCGCCACCGGTATGCCAGGTGCGCCAAGCCCACCAGCCCCGGAACAGGCCGTCGGCAGGGGTGGCGGTGCGGGCGTCGCGGTGCATGAGGGTCTCCGGAGGCTGCTGGGACGGGGCCCGCCGGGGCGGGCCGCTGCAAACTCGATGACTCATGATACCCGGTCAGAAGGGTCCTGTCAATGGGGTCGGCGGGCGTTCCCATGCCGGGACCGCCCGCCCCCTCGTCGCCGCACCGCTAGTTCTGCGGATCGACATTGTTTATGCCGACCCGGATGTTGAGCGGCATGTTGGGGTACTCGGCGCCGCCGCCGTCGTTGTAACAGCCGAAGACACCCAGTTCGATCCTGGTCTGCCGCAGCTCCGCTTTGACGTAGGTCTTCTTTCGCTTGTCGGTCATGATCCACCTGCCCATCGGATTTCAGCTCGGACCCTGAGCCTGGGAATTCCCAGGTTGCGTCTCCCCCGTGGGGGAAGGATCCACAGTGGGCAATGCAAGGGGCAGGCCATGGCCGCGGGACGCTCAACTCGCTGGTTTCGCGCAGGTTGACGACTGATGCCCCCCACCGGACCCTGCGGGCCCTCGACCAGGTTGAACGGGTCATCGATCAGCGTGGTGCGGTGGTACGGGCGGCCCCGGTGCGGCGGGAAAGCCGCCCGGGTGCCGCCTGCGCTCCTTCATCACTTCACGAGCATCATGGTCCCGGTCGCCTCACCCGTCCCTGTCCTGACCCGGCAGAAGTAGCTCCCCGACCCGACAGGTGTGCCCTGCGTGTCGCGGCCGTCCCAGACGACCGAGTTGGGCCCGGCGGTGCCGAGGCCCGCGAAGGCGGCGACCCGGCGGCCGGCCAGGTCGTAGATCGCCAGGTCGTAGGTGCCCGCCGCGGGCAGCTCGAAGCGGATCTCGGTCCGGGCGTTGAACGGGTTGGGGGCGTTGGTCAGGCGGTGAACCATCGGCGCGG
>JBHEPC010000413.1:0-9978 GCA_046260475.1 Candidatus Krumholzibacteriia bacterium
GCTCCAGGTCGTAGCCGATGGTGGTGCCGCCGTTGAGGGGGTTGGGCCAGTTCTGGTCCAGCCGGACCCGGCCGGCGGCCGGGGGGCTGCCCGCGCCCGCGACCGCGTCCCGGTCCCCGACCAGGAACGACCACGGCGGTCCCCCGCTCTGGATCATCTGCAGCAGCAACTCGTCCCGCTGGTCGTCGTCGAAGTCGTCCAACAGCAGGGAATCCACGTACCAACCGGAGCCGATGCCTGGATCCTGCGTGGAGTCGTACAGGAGGCTCCCGTTCGCGGAGGAGAGGATGGCCACCGCCCAGCCCTGCAGCACCAGCGCCCGGGGCTCGGCGGCGTTCAGGTTCATCAGGTCGAACAACTGGACCTGGAAGGGCATGGACACGTCCGGCCAGACCCGTCGCACCCCGCGGTCCAGTTCCAGCAGGCCGACGACCGAGCCGATCTCCAGTGGCCTGATGCAGATGATCTCGGCGTAGCCGTCCGCGTCCACGTCGCGCAGGGTGTGCACGGTCTCGGAATTGTCGAATGGCGAAGGCAGCCGGTCCAGCAGCTGGCCTGTGCCCAAGGCGTAGAAGCCGAACTCGCCGTAGGGGTTCCGGGCGAGGCACTCCAGTCCCGGGTCGGGGGCGAGGTCGCCCGCGGCGATGATCTGCAAGCCCTCCAGGTCCCATTCGAGACCGACATCGACGGCGGCGGCGGGCCCCGCCGCGGCCAGGGCCAGGGTCAGGACCGGCAGGACGAGGCGGACGGTCGGGCGGCGGGGCATGGCGGCTCCTCGGGCGGGGGTGACGATGCGGTCCAGGAACGCCTTGAGGATATCCCAAAATAGCCGACCGGTCCAGTCTGGAATCGCCCCCGGGCCGTCCCCGGGGCGGGTCGATCCCCCCGTCCGCGCCCGGCCAGACGCTCCTTGTCTTGCCCGGCGCCAGATGTTAGCGTTGCCCGGTACGCCCGCCGCGGGGCCGTTTCTTTCCTGGTTCCCGCGCTTCGGGCCGCTGGACCCCGCCCAACCCCTCAACCGGAGGCTCCCATGGACGTCGGTGGATCCGCCCGCAACCTGCCCGAGAATGCTTACCGCAAGCTGAACCCGGGCGAGACCTACATTCCGGTCGTCCCGGCCGAGAGGATCGTCCCCGAGATCACGGGCTACTCCGTGGGCATGGGTCTGCTCTTCGCCGTGGTCTTCTCCGCCGCGGCGGCCTACCTGGGGCTGAAGATAGGCCAGGTCTTCGAGGCGGCGATCCCCATCACGATCCTCGCCATCGGCACCTCGGCCATGCTCAACAAGAAGAACGTGCTGCAGCAGCATGTGATGATCCAGTCCATCGGCTCGGCCTCGGGCGTGGTCGTCGCCGGCGCCATCTTCACCCTGCCGGGCATCTACATCCTGGGCCTGGCCGAGCGCACCAACTTCCTGCAGATGTGCCTGGCCTCCCTGCTGGGCGGCTTCCTGGGGATCCTGCTGCTGATCCCCTTCCGGCGCTACTTCGTCAAGGACATGCACCGCGAGTTCCCCTTCCCCGAGGCCACGGCCTCGACCGAGGTGCTCGTGGTCGGCGAGGCGGGGGGCGACCAGGCGGGCGTGCTGGTCAAGAGCGGCGGCATCGCCATGCTCTTCCAGCTGCTCAGCCACCAGACCATCGGCCTGTGGCGGGAGACCTTCTCGACGACCTCCTTCGAGTTCGGCCGGCGCATCTCCCAGTCGGTGCGGCTGGAGTTCCACATGCTGACCGAGGCCGCGGTGCTGGGCCTGGGCTACATCATCGGCCTGCGCTACGCGCTGGTCATCGCCTGCGGCTCGTTCCTCAGCTGGTTCGTGCTGATCCCCATGGTGGGCATCCTGGGCAAGGGCGTGCACGTGGGCGGCCAGATGTACCGTCTCGAAGCGCTGGACGCCCTGACCACGGCGGAGATCTTCGCCAACTTCGTGCGCCCCGTGGGCATCGGCGCCATCGCCATGAGCGGCCTGATCGGCGTCTGGAAGAGCCGGGCCATCATCGTGGGCGCGATCAAGCTGGCCATGAGGTCGGGGCAGCGGGGCGGCAACGAGCACGACAGCGACCGCACCCAGCGCGACCTGCCCCTGAACCTGGTGACGATGATGACCTTCCTCGTGCTGGCGCTGATCTTCCTGTTCTTCGGCCTGCTGGTGCCGGGCGTCAGCTGGCTGCAGGCCTTCGTGGGGCTGCTCATCGTCGGCGTCATCTCCTTCCTCTTCACCACCGTCGCCGCGCGGGCGATCGCCATCGTGGGCAGCAACCCCGTGTCGGGCATGACCCTCATGACGCTCATCATCAGCTCGGTGATCCTGCGCGCGGTGGGTCTGGACGGCTACGACGGCATCGTCGCCGCGCTGCTGATCGGCGGCGTGGTCTGCACGGCGCTGTCCATGAGCGGCGGTTTCGTCAGCGACCTGAAGATCGGCTACTGGCTGGGCACGACGCCGGCCACCCAGGAGAAGTGGAAGTTCCTGGGCACGGTCGTGGCGGCGGTCTCGGTCACCGGCGTGATCATGATGCTCAACGCCACCTACGGCTTCACCAGCGACGCGCTGCCCGCGCCCCAGGCCAACGCCATGGCCGCGGTGATCGAGCCCCTGATGACCGGCCAGCCCGCCCCCTGGCTGCTCTACATGGCGGGCGTGTTCATGGCCCTGATCCTGCAGTGGACGGGCCTGCCGGCCCTGGCCTTCGCCCTGGGCATGTACCTGCCCTTGGCGGTCAACACGCCGGTGCTGGCGGGCGGCCTGATCGCCCACTGGGTGGCCCAGGGCGGCAGCCTGCAGGCGCAGACCAAGCGCAAGGAGAAGGGCACCCTGATGGCCAGCGGTTTCGTGGCCGGCGGCGCCATCATGGGCGTGATCGCCGCGGCCGTGCGCTTCACCGGCATCAGCGTCACCGGGGAGCAGGGGTGGAGCGTGGACCACGCCCTGGGCCTGTCCGGCTGGGCCACCGGCAACGAGTGGTCGGCCGTCGTGACCCTGATCGTGTTCTGCCTGCTGGGCTACTACCTGTTCAAGGGCGCGCGCAACGCCGCCAAGGACTGAGACCGGCCCCGGGACCGGCCGGCGCCGCCCGGGCCCGGCCGCCGCACCGCGACCTGAACCTGGGGGCCGCCGGGCACACCGGCGGCCTCCTGCGGAGACGACCATGGACTGCCCCTGCGGATCCGGCGCCGAGCACGCCGCCTGCTGCGAACCGATCGTCACCGGTGCCGTGCCCGCGGCCACCGCCGCAGCTTTGATGCGTGCCCGCTACACCGCCTACGCCCGCGGCGCGGTCGACTTCCTGACCGGATCCCTGCACCCGGACCACCGCGAGCAGTACGACCCCGAAGGCGCCCGCGAGTGGGCCGAGGGCAGCGAGTGGCACGGGCTGGAGATCATCGCCACCGAGGCCGGCGGCCCCGGCGACGAAACCGGCACCGTCGAGTTCGCCGCCACCTACACCTACCAAGGCGAGTTCCAGCGCTACCACGAGGTGGCGAGTTTCCTGCGGCAGGACGGTGCCTGGTACTTCACCGAGGGCACGCCGGGCGTGCGCCGCCCCGTGGTCCACGATGGGCCGCGCACCGGCCGCAACGACCCGTGCCCCTGCGGCAGCGGCCGCAAGCACAAGCGCTGCTGCGGAGCCTGAGCCGTGGCCCGGCTCCTCGCCGCGGTCCTCGCCTGTTGGCTGGCGGCCGGCGCCGGCCCGGCGACGGCACCGGCCCAGGCCCAGGCCCAGACCCAGGACCAGGAAGGGAAGGCGGCCGACTGGGAGCGCGGCGTGCGGCAGGAGCGCGCCTGGCTGGGGCGGACCCTCCACCGCTTCTTCGGCCGGGCGCCCCGCTCCGGCGCCGAGCTCGCGGGGCGGGCCGAGGAGCTCGTGGCCCGCTACGCCCGCTACGCCGGGCGTCCCATCGAGGTCGTCATCGTCCACCCGGTGCTGCGCTTCGCCTCCGGCGCGGACGAGGCCGTGGCCTCGGACCGCGGCGCCCTCGAGCGCCTGGCCACGCCCCTGTGGTCCTACACCCGCGAGAGCGTCGTCCGCCAGTACCTGCTGTTCGCCGCCGGCGACCGCCTCGACCCGTTCCGCCTGGCCGACAGCGAGCGCATGCTGCGGCAGCTGGAGTACATGAACGACGTGCGCCTGCTGGTGGTGCCGATCGGGGACGGGGAGTCGGTCGCCGTCGTCGTGGAGACCCGGGACCGGTGGCCCCTGGGCGTGACCGGGGACATCGTCGACCGGGACCGCTACGAGGGGGGCGTCTTCTGGACCAACGGCCTGGGCGTGGGCCTGCGCCTGGACAACAAGCTGCTGGTGCATCGGGAGCGGGACCCCGAGGTGGGCTACCGCGGCTACCTCGCCAAACAGAACGTGGCGGGCACCTTCGTCGACGCCGTGGCCGAATACGAGAATTCCTGGCGCGAGCTCAAGCGCGGCCTGGCGATCGAGCGCCGCGCCGTGCACCCGGCCATCCGCTGGGTGGGCGGGTGGTCCTGGGAGCGCACCGACGATCGGGACAACGAGGGCCTGCTCCGCAAGTTCGACCGGGACGACGCCTGGCTCGGCCGGGTCATCCCGCTGGACCGGCGCCGCACCGCGACCGGCGGCCGCCGCCGCGTCCTGACGCCGGCGCTGGGGCTGACCGCCACCGATTTCCACTCGCGTCCGGCGACGGTCGCCCGGGACACCCTGCGCGATTACCACGACGGACGCACCTGGCTGTTCAGCCTGACCTGGGCCAGCCTGACCGACTACCGCACCAGCTATCTGTTCCGCATGGGCGAGACCGAGGATCTGCCCGGCGGCCTCGTGCTCAAGGCCAGTGCCGGGTACGAGGACGGCGAGTTCCTGCGCCGCACCCCGCTCTTCGTGGAGGGCGCCTACGTCGGGGTCACGGCCGGCGGCGAGGTGGCCTGGTGCGATCTGGCCGGCGGCGGCTTCCTGCGCGAGGGCGTGTTCGAGGACGGCCTGGCCTCGGCCCGGCTCGGTTACATCACGCCGCTGGTGGGCGCCGGCACCTGGCGCCACCGCACCTACGCCCAGCTCGCCTACCTGCTGGGCATCAACCGCACCCGGGGCGCCGGCGTGGTCCTGGGCGACCGCAGCGGGGTGCGCGGCCTGTCCAACACCGCGGTCCGCGGCGACCAGCGCCTGGTCCTGAAGCTGGAGACGCGGGTGTTCACTCCCTGGCGCGTGCTGGGGTTCGACTCGATGCTGTTCGGGTTCGCCGACCTGGGCCTGGCCGGCGGCGAGGCCGATCCGCTCCTTGAGCAGAAGGCCTACGCGAGCCTGGGGCTGGGGGTGCGCGTCGCCAACCCGGACCTGGTGCTGCCCATCTTCGAGGTGCGGGCGGGGCTGCTGACCAACGTGGACGAGCCCGGCTTCGCCCTGGCCTTCGACCTGGGCAACCAGTCCTACCCCGAGATCGAGCTGCCGGGCCCGCGACCGCGCCGGGTCCCCTACCGCTAGGAGGCTGCCATGACGACCCATCGTCAGGTCTGGACCACGCGCCGGGGCGGCCCCGAGGTGCTGCAGGTGCGCGAGGCGCCGCTGCCCGAGCCCGGCCCGGGCCAGGTGCGCGTGCGCGTCGCGGCCGCGGGGGTGAACTTCGCCGACGTGATGATGCGCCGGGGGCTCTACCCGGACGCGCCGAAGCTGCCGGCGGTGGCGGGCTACGAGGTGGCCGGCACCGTGGACGCCCTGGGGCCGGGCGTGGCGCCCGGCCTGGAGGGGCGCCCGGTGGTGGCCATGTGCCGGTTCGGGGGGTACAGCGAAGCCGTCTGCGTGGCGGCCGGCCAGGCCTGGGCGTTGCCCGCCGGCCTGGACCTGGTGACCGCGGCGGCCCTGCCCGTCACCGGGCTGACGGCCTGGCAGATGGTGCGGGTGATGGCGCCGGCCGGACCGGGCGACACGGTGCTGGTCCACGGCGCCGCCGGCGGCGTGGGGCAGGCCGCGGTCCGGCTCTGCCAGTTGGCCGGGGCCACCGTCCTGGGTTCGGCCTCGCCGGCCAAGCACGCGGGGCTGCGGGAGCAGGGACTGGTCCACGTGCTGGATTCGCGGCGGCCGGACTTCGCCGCCGCGGTGAGGGCCGCCACCGGAGGGCGCGGCGCGGACATCGTGCTCGAGCCCCGCAACGGGCGCTGGATCATGGAGAGCTACCGCAGCCTGGCCAAGTGTGGCCGGCTGGTGCTGTTCGGCTTCTCCGGGGCGGCGGTGGGCCACCGTTCGGGCCCGTGGTCGGCCCTGCGCACCCTGGCCCAGGTGCCCTGGCTGCGGCTGAACCCGATCCGCCTGATGAACGACAACCGCGCCCTCATGGGGGTGAACCTCGGGCGCATGTGGGACCAGGCCGCACGCACCGGCGCCTGGATGGACGAGGTGCTGGCGCTGGCGGCGGACGGGCGCCTCGTGCCGCGCCTGGACGGCGTCTTCTCCTTCGCCGAGGCGGGCGAGGCCCAGGCCCGGCTGGAGGAGCGGCGCAACTTCGGCAAGGTGGTCCTGGTGCCGGACCGGAAGGAGCGGCCGTGAAGGTCTCGGTGGCCATCATCACCCGCGACGCGGCGGACGACCTGGACCGCTGCCTGGCCGCATTGGGCTTCGCCGACGAAATCGTGGTCCTGGACCAGGGGAGCGGTGACCACACTGCCACGGTCTGCGCCCGCCACGGCGCGGCGCTGCACCAGACCCAGTGGCTGGGCTTCGGGCCCACCAAGGCCAAGGCCGCCGGGCTATGCCGCAACCGCTGGGTCCTGAGCGTGGACAGCGACGAGGAGGTCTCGCCCGAACTGGCGGCCGCCATCGCCGCCCTGCCGGACGCGCCGGCCGAGGCGGCCTTCGCCGTCAACCGCCTGAGCCGTTTCCTGGGCCGCTGGATCCGCCACTGCGGCTGGCACCCGGAGCACGTGGTGCGCCTGTTCGACCGGGAGCGCGCCGCGTTCGACGACAAGCCCGTCCACGAGGCCGTCCACGCCGACGGCCCGGTGGGCCGCCTGCCGGGCATCCTGCGCCACCACACCTACCGGACCATGGAGCAGTACCTCGGCAAGCTCGATCGTTACACCACCCTGGCGGCCGCGGAACTGCACGCCCGCGGCCGGCGTTCCTCGCCACTGGGGGCGGTCGCGCGGGGCCACGCCGCCTTCTGGCGCATGTGGCTGCTGCAGGGCGGGTTCCGCGACGGCGCCGCCGGCCTGGTGCTCTGCCACGGCTCGGCGTTCTACGTCCTGAGCAAGTACGTCAAGCTCTGGCGCCTGGGGCCGCGGTGAAGGTCCTGGTGACGCGCACCGACCGGCTGGGGGACGTGGTGCTGTCGCTGCCGGCGGTGGACCTGCTCGTGGCCGCCCGCCCGGACTGGGAGGTCCACCTGATGGTGGCGCCGGGGGCCGTGCCTCTGGTGCAGGGGCGACCGGGCCTGGCGCGCGTCTGGACCTGGCGGGACGACCTGGCGCCGGCGGCGCGGCGCACCCTGCGGGATGAGCTGCGCGCCGAGGGCTTCGGCGCCGCCGTGCTGCTGCAGTACCGCCGGGAGCTGGCCCTGCTGCTGAGGGCGGCGGGCATCGCCGGGCGGCACGGGCCGCTCTCGCGCGTCAGCAGCTGGTTCCTGCTGGACCGGGGCCGGCGCCAGGCCCGCTCCCGGCACGACGCCCACGAGGCGGACCTGGGGGCCGATCTGGTCGCGGCGCTGGCGGGTGTGCCGGCGGCGCGCGCCCCGGCGCCGCGGCTTCATCCGGGGCCCGGCGCCCTGGCCGCAGGCCGCGCCTTGCGGGCCGAGCGCGCAGCGGGAGCGGCGACGGTGGCCTTCGTGCACCCGGGTTCGGGGGGCTCGACCCTCGACTGGGCGCCGGTGCGGTTCGCCGCGGTGGCATCGCGCCTGGCGGCGCAGCCCGGTTGGCGGGTCTTCGTGACCGGAGCGGGCCGGGACGCCGGGGCCGTGGCCGCCATGGCGCCGGACCTCGACCGGCGGGTCGAGGTGCTGCTGGATGCCTGCGACCTGGGCGGGCTGCTGGGCCTGCTGGCGGCGGGCGACGTCTTCGTCGGGCCCTCCACCGGGCCGCTGCACATGGCTTCGGCACTGGATCTGGCGGCCGTGGGGATCTATCCTCCGGTGCGCACCATGGCCCCCGGCCGCTGGGGACCCCGCGGCCGCTGGACCCGGGCCCTCGTGCCGGACGTGGGCTGCCCGGCGCGGCGGGCCTGCCGCGGTCGGCGCTGCGCCCACTGGAACTGCATGGACCGGATCGGGCCCGACGCGGTGGCCGCTGCCGCCGTGGCCCTGGCAGAGCGGCGGCAGGCGGACCTCACAGCGGCCGGGACACCGGACCGGAAGGAAGCCGAACCATGAAAAGAACGACGTCGGCCACGCTGGCGCTGCTGGTTGTCCTGGCCGTCCTGTCTGTCCTGGCCTGGGGCGCGCCGTCCGCGGTGGCCCAGGACCCGGACCCGGGCACGGAGGTCGCACGCCTGCTGGAGCGGGCCAGGGACCTGGGGGCCAAGGGGCAGCTGCCGACCGCCTGGTGGGAGCTGGACGAGAGGGTCAAGCGGGCCCGCGACGGCGGCGCCGACGCGGCGACCTGGGCCGCCCTGGCCCGCGATGCGCGCCGCCTGGTGAACCAGGCCGCCTTCGTCGACGAGATGCGCCGCCGCAAGAGCGGCATGGAAGCCCTGCTGGGCCGCTTCGACCAGGCGCTGGCCGAGATCGGCGCCCTCCACGGCCTGGCCCCGGCGCCGGAGCTGACCGGCACCGCGGCGGCCCGGGACCTGGTCGCGCGCCTGGACGCCCAGAATATGCGCCGCCAGGTCCTGCTCGATTCCCTGACCATCGCCAACCGCACCCTGGTCGAGACCGTGGGCGGCCGCTCCGCCGGGCAGGAGTCGCTGCTGACCGCCCTGCAGGTGGAGGTCAGCTCGCTGCGCCAGCGGCTGTGGGAGATGGAGCTGCGCGCCGGCGTGGCCGAGGCCGACCGCTCCGCCGCCGAGACCGTGCTGGGCGCCAAGCAGGACCAAGAGGCGGCCGTGGCCCAGGTGCGCGCCCTGTTCACGCCCGCCGAGGCCGAGGTCATGCAGACAGCCGCCGGCGGCCTGGTGCTGCGCTTGTACGGCATCGCGTTCGCGGTGGGCAGCGCGAACCTGGGCGCCGGACAGGACGGCCTGGTGGACCGCCTGGCCCAGGCGATCGCCCTGTTTCCCGGTGCGCCGGTGCGCATCGAGGGCCACACCGACGACACGGGCGCGCGGGACGCCAACCTGCGCCTGTCGCGGCGGCGGGCCGAGACGGTGGCGGCCGTCCTGGCGGATCGGCTGGGCCGCAACGCGGCGGACTTCGCCACCGCAGGCATCGGTCCCGACCGCCCGGTGGCCCTGAACTCGACCCCGGAGGGACGGGCCCTGAACCGGCGCATCGACGTCGTGATTGGGGCCGGGCCCTGACCGGTTGCTGGGTTGACTCCGTGTCTTCGTCGTCTAAGCCGGCGACCGCGGACGGCCGCGGGATCAGGGAAGTACGCGGCGGGCATCGAGATCCCGTTCCCGCAGCGGGTCGTCCACATGCAACAGGGCCAGGCCTGAGGGCCGGCGACCGAAAGGTGCGGACATGCGCATGGTGATCCTCGTCCTGGTGGGCCTGCTGGCGGCCTTCGCGTTCCCGGTCCGGGCCCAGGACGCCGCCCCCGTCGGGGTCTGGCAGAAGGAGTTCAAGCTCGGGCTGAACATCCTGCAGAGCAGCTACTCCGAGAACTGGAACGGGGGCGACAAGGGGTCGGTGGTCTGGAACGGCGCCTTCGAGGGGCGCATGGAGAAGCAGTACGGCCAGAGCAGGAACTGGCGCCACTCCCTGAAGCTGAGCTACGGCCAGACCCACCAGCAGGACCGGGACGCGGGCGGGGACCTCTACTGGCGGCGGCCGGACAAGACCGATGACATCATCGACTACGAGTCGCTGCTGCGGTTCACCCAGGACTCGGGCTGGGATCCGTTCGTCGCCCTGGGCCTGAGG
>JBHEPC010000416.1:0-4137 GCA_046260475.1 Candidatus Krumholzibacteriia bacterium
GTTCGGAGCTGGCCCGCGGCGGCGGCGGCTGCCGTTGCATGACCATGCCGGTCGGCAGGGAGCCCCTGGACGCCGTCAGCTGACCGTGGCCGGACCGGTGCCGCCGTCGGCTGCGCGGCGGCGGGCCAGGGTCCGTTGCCGCCGGCCCAGGGCCAGGGCCACCACCAGCCACACCGCCGCCACGGGCACCGCCAGCCAGGCCACGCTGACCAGGCCGGTGGCCGTGATCCGGGCGAAGATCCCCGCGCCGAGGGCGTCGCCGCCGCGGTAGACGAAGGTGTCGATGAAGTTCTTGGCCTTGTAGCGGTCCTCGCGGTCGAGCACCGTGAACAGGGTCTCGCGGGCCGGCTTGGCCAGGGCGTAGTTGCCCGCCCGCCGCGCCACCTGGAAGATGACCAGCACCGTCAGCGTCGGCCACGCGCCCAGCGCGGCGAAGCCCAGCCCCACCGCCAGCGGCAGCATGGCCAGCACCAGGCCCGCGCCCAGGACCCGCAGCAGGCGGCCGGTGAGGAAGAGCTGGCAGCCCAGGGTCAGCACGTTCGTCCACAGGTCGATCTGACCGAACATCGCGGTGCGGGCGTCGCGCCCGACCACGTTGGCGGCGATGATCCGGGCCTGCTCGAAGTACAGGAACGTCGCGGTCAGGCTGTAGAGGAAAATGTACGCGCTGATGCCGAGCAGGTACGGCGACTTGACCGTGCGGGTCACGCCGGCGAGGATGCCGCCGCCGGGGGCCTCGTGCGCGGTCGGCTCGTAGCCGGCGGCGTAGAACCGCCGCGAGAGGACCAGGATGCAGGCCACCGCCGCCTCCAGCAGCACCAGCGCGGCGAGCACCAGGTTGTGGCGGCCCACGGCGCTCACCAGCAGGGTGGTCAGGCCGCTGCCCACGATCGCCCCGGCGGTGCCGCCCAGGGCCACGATGCCGAACAGGCGCCGGCTGCGCTCGTAGCCGAAGCCATCGACCATGAAGGCCCAGAACAGGGACAGCACGCAGAGGTTGAAGACGCTCAGCCACACGTAGAACACCCGCCCCACCACCACCAGTTCGTCGCCGCTGGTGAAGCGCAGGGCGACGTAGAACAGCACCAGGTTGGCGGCGAAGAAGTGCAGGGCCGCCGGGAGGAAGACCTCGCGCCGGTAGCGCCGCACCAGCCAGCCCAGCAGCGGGGCCACCAGCACCATGGCTGCCAGCGTGATCATGAACAGGCCGGGCAGGTTGTCCACGCCCCCCGCCAGGCCCATCTCCTCGCGCAGGGGCCGCAGCAGGTAGTAGGCCGTCAGCAGCAGCCAGAACAGCAGGGTCGACAGCAGGACCGGAGCGGTTTCGCCCTCGCGCAGGGCGAAGACGCGGTGCAGCATCGATGTCACGACTAGGAACCAGCCTGGGTTGGGGGACGGGGCCTGCGGGGGCCGGCGCGACGGGGCCGGCGACAGGTTAGCACAAGTCGGCGTCCGGGGGTACCGGCGACCCCGCCCCGCGGCCCCGGCCGGTTGACATCGGCCCACGATGCGACTAAACGTGTCGCGGATCCCTGCAGCCACCGAGAGGAGTGACGGATATGTCCCTGGAACTCAAGCGCATCCACCACGTCGAGTTCCTGGTCGGCAACGCCAAGCAGGCCGCCTACTTCTACCGCAAGGCCTTCGGCTTCGACCAGGTCGCCTATCGCGGGCCCGAGACCGGCTACCGCAAGCGGGCCAGCTACGTGCTGCGCCAGGGCGACGTCTGGCTCGTGTTCACCACGCCCCTGCACCACGACGACTCCCTGAACATCTGGCTGACGCTGCACGGGGACGGGGTGCGCGACATCGCCTTCGAGGTGGCCGACGCCGCCGCCATTTACGACGAGTCCGTCGCCCGCGGCGCCACCAGCGACCGGCCGCCGTGCGAGTTCAGCGACGACCTGGGCACGGTGAAGATGGCCAAGATCCAGACCTACGGCGAGGTGGTGCACACCTTCGTCGAGCGGGGCGGCTACCGCGGCTTCCTGCCCGGTTACCGGCTCCAGGAGATCAAGGGCGAGGGCGTGGGGCTCTCCTGCATCGACCACGTGGTCGGCAACGTCGAGGACCACCGCATGGACGCCTGGGTGCAGTGGTACGACAAGGTCCTGGGCATGGATCGCTTCGTCTCCTACGACGACAAGGACATCTCCACCGAATTCACCGCCCTGCGCAGCACCGTCGTGGCCACCGACGACCGGCGCATCAAGTTCCCCATCAACGAGCCGGCCGAAGGGCGGAAGAAGAGCCAGATCCAGGAGTACATCGACCACAACGTGACCGCGGGGGTGCAGCACCTGGCCCTGCGCACCGACGACATCCTCGAGACCATCGCCGCCCTGCGCCGCAACGGCGTCGAGTTCCTGCAGGTGCCCGCCGGCTACTATGACCATGTCTGGGAGAAGGTGGGCCCCATCCGCGAGGACCAGGACCGGGTCCGCGACCTGGGCATCCTGGTGGACTGCGACAACGCGGGCTACCTGCTGCAGCTGTTCACCCGCCCCCTGCAGGACCGGCCCACCTTCTTCATCGAGATCATCCAGCGCGAGGGCAGCGAGAGCTTCGGCAAGGGCAACTTCAAGGCCCTCTTCGTGACCATCGAGCAGGAGCAGGCGCTGCGCGGCAACCTGTAGCGGCGGGCGGCGGAAGGATTCGACGATGCCCTACTACCACCGGCTGGGGGACCTCCCGCCCAAGCGCCACACCGTCTTTCCCAAGGCGGGCGGGGGCATCCACTACGAGCAGCTGATGGGGAACCTCGGCTTCACGGGGTTGCAGTCCCTGCTGCACACCCTGCGCCGGCCCACGGCCGTGGTCGAGGTGCGCACGGCCTGGCAGCGGCCGCTGGAGGCCGACCCGGACCCGCGGCTGCGCATGCGCCACCTGCGCAGCCACCGCCTGGAGAAGACCGGGGCCAGTGCTACCCGCGACCGGGTGCCGCTGCTCTTCAACGCCGACCTGGTGCTGTCCCTGGTGCGGCCGACGGCCGCCGACACCTGGTTCTGGCGCAACGCCCGGGCCGACGAGATCGTCTTTGTCACCCGCGGCGCAGGCGTGCTGGAGTCCCAGTTCGGGCGGCTGGACTACCGGGAGGGCGACTACCTGGTGGTGCCGCGGGGGATCATCCACCGGCTGCTGCCCGCAGCGGGCAGCGAACAGGTCCACCTGGTGGTGGAGACCCCCAGCCACGTGCGCACGCCCCGGCGCTACCGCAACGCCCACGGCCAGCTGCTGGAGCACAGCCCCTACTGCGAGCGGGACATCCGCGCGCCGGCGGTCCTGGACGTGCACGACGAGACCGGCGAGTTCGAGATCATGACCAAGGCGGGCGCGCGCGTGGACCGCGTGGTCCTGGACCACCATCCCTTCGACACCGTGGGCTGGGACGGCTTCTACTACCCGTGGGCCTTCAGCATCCACGACTTCGAGCCCATCGTGGGTCGGCTGCACCAGCCGCCGCCGGTGCACCAGACCTTCGAGGCCGACCGTTTCGTCCTCTGCTCGTTCGTGCCGCGCCTGTACGACTTCCACCCCGACGCCGTGCCCGCGCCCTACAGCCACAGCAACGTCATGACCGACGAGGTCATCTACTACGCCAACGACGAGTTCATGAGCCGCGCCGGCATCGAGACCGGGTCGGTGACCCTCCACCCCGACGGCCTGCCCCACGGCCCCCAGCCGGGGCGCACCGAGGCCTCCATCGGGCAGCGCGAGACCAGCGAACTGGCCGTGATGATCGACGCCTTCGCGCCGCTGCAGGTGGCGCGGGAGGCCTTGCCCTGCGAGGATCCGGACTACGGAGCCTCCTGGCTGGGGGAGGATCCGGCATGGGCGCGGCGCTGCGGGCCTTCATGTCCGGCCTGATCGACTACGCCGGGCTGTTCCCCCCGGCGGGCCTGGAGATGCCCGCGGCCGTGGCCGGCTACGCCGGCCACCGGACCCTGCCCGAGGCCTGGATGCTGGGCCGCTTCCTCGCCCCGGCCGAGGCCCTGCCCGCGTTCGCCGCCGCCGCCGCGCCCCACCTGGGGGCGGGGCAGCGCTGGCGCCTGGCCGTGCTGGTGGGGGCGCGGGACGACGCCGGAGCGGCGGTGACCCGCTGCGAGGCCCAGGGGGAGATGGTCGCCGCCCTGGAGG
>JBHEPC010000475.1:0-4821 GCA_046260475.1 Candidatus Krumholzibacteriia bacterium
GCGGGCCATGCACGAGCGCATCCCCGGCGCCCAGCTGCACGTGGTGCCGGAGGCGGGCCACCTGTCCAGCGTGGAGAACCCGGAGTTCTTCAACGCCAGGCTGTTGCCGTTCCTGGCGCGTTGCGCGGGCTGAGGCGCGGCCGCGGCGGTCCGGTTCCTGCTACGGGCCGGCCGGAATCCCCGCGCCGTTGCAGAAAGGGAGCGCCCATGGCCGCCTGCCGTCCCCTGCTTGCCTTCCTGCCGGCCCTGGCGGTAGCCACCCTCACCGGCTGCGCCGGCTCCGTACCCCGGGACTTCGCCGAGGTGGGCTCTCCGCCCGCGGCGCAGGCGGACGCGCCCCGGGCCGGGCAGACGGGCCTAGCCTCCTTCTATGCCCACCACTACCACGGCCGGACCACCGCCAGCGGCGAACCCTACGACGAGAACGCCCTGACCGCCGCCCACCGGGACCTGCCCTTCGGCACCCGCATCCGCGTCACCCGCCTCGACGACGGGCGGGCGGTCACGCTGCGGGTCAACGACCGCGGGCCCTTCGTCGCCGGGCGCATCGTCGACGTCTCCCGGCGGGCGGCGCGGGAGCTGGATTTCGTGGCCGCGGGCCTGGTCAGGGTGCGCCTGGAGGTCCTGGACTGACCGCGGCCAGGATCCGATCCCATACTACCTAAGTCGGTTATCCATAACAATTTGACTTGGATGCGGCGTTGCCTACGTTTGAGGCGTGCCGGCGCGGCCCCGATTCCGGGGAGCGGGGCCCGCCATCTTCGCCCGGAGGGTCGACGTGCCCAGGGGCATCGCGCGCAAGCTGATCCTCTACCTGACGCTGATGGTCATCGTCGTCGAGTGCGTGTTCGCCCTTTTCAACATCCGCGCCCAGGAGCGCCAGCTCCTGCAGGAGATGACCCTCAGCGCCGACCTCCTGTCGCAGACCATCGTCAGCACCACCTGGCACGCCATGCTCGAGGACCGCCGCGAGCGGGTCTACGAGATGATGAACAACGTGGGCCGCCAGCAGAGCATCGAGAAGGTGCGCATCTTCAACAAGTCCGGGCGCATCATGTTCTCCTCGGGCGACGACGGGGGCCGCACCGTCGACACCGGCGCCGAGGCCTGCGACCTGTGCCACGCCGTGGACCAGCCCCTGGTCCAGGTCGACGTGCCCACCCGCACCCGCATCTTCCGCCGCCCCGACGGCGGCCGCGTGCTGGGCATGGTCACCCCCATCTACAACGAACCGTCCTGCAGCAACGCCGCCTGCCACGCCCACCCCGCGGGCATCAACGTGCTGGGCGTCGTCGACGTGACCATGCCCCTGGACCGCGTCGACCGCCGGGTCGCCGACGTGCGCTTCCGCTCGTACCTGGTCTCGGCGGTCTCGGTGGTGGTGCTCTTCTTCTTCGTGGTGCTGTTCGCGCGGCGCTTCGTCCAGCAGCCGGTGCGGCGCCTGATCGAGGCGACCCAGCAGGTGGGCGTGCACGGCGGCGGGGCGCCGGTGCAGGTCGAGGCCGAGGACGAGCTGGGCGAACTGGCCCGCTCCTTCGCCGTGATGCAGGAGCGCCTGCAGGCCTCCGACGCGCGGGTGCGGGAGTTCACCGAGACCCTCGAGCGCCGGGTGGAGGAACGCACCCGGCGCCTGCGCGAGACCGAACGCAAGCTGATCCAGAACGACCGCCTGGCCTCCCTGGGGCAGCTGGCGGCCAGCGTGGCCCACGAGATCAACAACCCCCTGGCGGGCGTCGTCAACTTCGGCAAGCTGATGCAGCGGCTAATGACCGACGACGGCGTGCCGGACGGCCGGGTGGGCGACTTCCGGACCTGGCTCGAACACATCGTCACCGAGACCGTGCGCTGCGGCCACATCGTGCGCGACCTGCTGGTGTTCTCGCGCCAGTCCGAGCCGCGCCACGCCGCCCACGACCTGAACGAGATCGTGCTGCGCACCCTGGCCGTCATCCGTCACCGGCTGGAGCTGGGCGGGGTCGAGGCGCGCACCGAGCTGGCGGGGGATCTGCCCCAGGTGTACTGCGACGCCTCCCAGGTGCAGCAGATCGTCACCAACCTGGTGATCAACGCCGCCGAGGCCATGGAGGAGGGGGTCGTCACCGTGCGCACGCGCGCGCTGCCCGCCAGCGCGGCGGTGGCGCTGGAGGTGGCGGACACGGGCACGGGCATCGCTCCCGAGCACCTGGAGAAGCTGTATGACCCGTTCTTCAGCACCAAGAAGGAGGGGCAGGGTACGGGCCTGGGCCTGGCGGTGGTGTACGGCATCGTCGAGTCCCACGGCGGGCAGATCGACGTGGAGACCGAACTGGGCCGGGGCACGCGGTTCACCGTGACCCTGCCGATTCAGCCCCCGGAACCGGACGGGGAAGCGGACGGGACGACGGTGCCCGGCACGGGGGCGTGATGCTGCTGTGCCTGCTGCCGACCGAAGGAGTGCAGCCGTGGGAGTTGGCGGAGGCGGGCACGTTCGCGGCGGCGACCCTGGGGTTCGCCGTGCGCACGCTGGCGCCGTGGCCGGTGCCGCCGGAGGCGTACGACCCGCGGCGGGCGCAGCACGACAGCTCGCTGGTGCTGGCGGCGGCCCTCGAACGGTGCCCGGCCGAGGCCACGCGGCTGCTGGTGCTGACGGCGGCGGACCTGGCCATCCCCATGCTCACGTTCGTGTTCGGGCAGGCGCAGCTGGACGGCCGGGGCGCCATCGTCTCGCTGGCGCGGCTGCGTCCGGAGTTCCACGGCCTGCCGCCGGCGCCGGCGGTGACGGTCGCGCGCCTGCGCAAGGAGGTGCTCCACGAGCTGGGGCACACCTGCGGGCTCGTCCATTGCACGGACCAGGGCTGCGCCATGTCCCTGTCCGTGAACATCGTCTACATCGACCGGAAGCGGGCGAAGCTGTGCCGCGATTGCGGCGCGCGCCTGGCCGCCCGCCTGGACACCCTGCGCCGGGAGACCGGCGCCGCCGAGGAGTGACGCCATGAACAGCCGCTGGAGGATCCTGGTGGTCGACGACGAGGTCGCGATGCGCGAGTCCCTCGCCGCCTGGCTGCGCGAGGACGCCTACTCCGTCGACATCGCCGCTTCGGGCCGGGAGGCCGTGGCGATGGCCGCGGGCAACGCCTACGACATCTACTTCATCGACCTGAAGATGCCACCGGGCATCAACGGCATCGAGACGATGATGGAGATCCGCAAGCACCAGCCCGACGCCACGGTGGTGATCGTCACCGCCTACGCGACCGTGGACACGGCCATCAGCGCCATCAAGGAGGGCGCGCAGGAGTACATGGTCAAACCGTGCAATCCGGAGGAGATCTCGATCTTCGTGCAGCGGGTGATCAAGCTGAAGAACCTCGAGCGCGAGAACACGTACCTGCGCAAGCGCCTCAGCCGCCGCTACTCGTTCCAGGACATCATCAGCAAGAACCCGCGCATGCAGGCGATCTTCGAGCTGATCCGCAAGGTGGCCGGGCAGCGCAGCACCGTGCTGATCCAGGGCGCCAGCGGCACCGGCAAGGAGCTGGTGGCGCGGGCCCTGCACCAGGCGGGCGACCGGGTGGGGCGGCCGTTCGTGGCCTTGTCCTGCGCTGCGCTGGCCGAGACCCTGCTGGAGTCGGAGCTGTTCGGGCACGAGCGCGGCGCCTTCACCGGCGCGGTGGCGCGCAAGCGCGGCAAGTTCGAGCTGGCGGGCGACGGGACCATCTTCCTGGACGAGATCGGCGACATCCCGCCCAAGCTGCAGCTGGACCTGCTGCGGGTGCTGCAGGAGCGGCGCTACTTCCGCCTGGGCGGGTCCGAGGAGATCGCCATGGAGGCGCGCGTCATCGCCGCCACCAACCGCGACCTGCTGGCGGCCGTAGAGGCGGGCGAGTTCCGCGAGGACCTCTACTACCGGCTGAACGTCATCAACATCCAGCTGCCGGCGCTGCGCGAGCGGCGCGAGGACATCCCCCTGCTGGTGGACGCGTTCATCGAGCGGCTGGCCATCGAGTCGGGCCGGCCGGTGCGCGGCATCGCCAAGGACGCCCTCAAACTGCTGCTGGACCACGACTGGCCCGGCAACGTGCGCGAGCTGGAGAACGCGGTCGAGCGGGCGGTGGTCACCGCCCACGGCGCGATCCTGGCGGTGGAGGACTTCGACTTCCTGGTGCGCGGCGCCCGCGGCGCCAACCACTGGGAGGTGCCCGACGGCCTGTCCCTGGACGAGATCGAGCGGCGTGCGGTCGAGGCGGTGCTGGACCGCACCGGCGGCAACGTCAAGGCGGCGGCCGAGATCCTAGGCATCGACCGCTCGACCCTGTACACGAAGATCCGCAAGTACGAGATCCCGCGCTGACGGGCAGCCCGGATCATGCATGAATGATCCGGGCTAGGCCTCCAGCCAGACCCTGGCCCAGAGGTCGTCCCAGTCGGCGTCGGGGCAGGCCTGCACCAGGTCGCCGACGGGCACGCCGCCGTCGGCCAGGGCGGGCGCCTGCCCGGCCGGGGTCAGGGCCTCCTGCAGCCACTCCAGCTCCCGCAGCATCCAGACCCGCGCCGCGGTGCCCGCCAGCAGGTTCTCCCGCCAGGCGGGGTCGTCGTCCGGCTCCACCGTGTAGAGCACGCCGCGGCCCACGTCGCCGCGGGCCACGACCGTGCCGCCCACGGGCGAGGGGACACGGGCGCAGAGGTCGCCGCGCTCGAGGACCGTCGCCCGTTCGCCGGCGCGCAGGACGCGGCCGGGCTCCGGCAGGCGCACCCGGTCCGGGCGGCCCAGGCAGCGGGCCGCCAGCCCGTCCAGGCCCACGGTCACGGTGCCGTCCTCGTGGGGCTCGACCCAGGTGTGGG
>JBHEPC010000469.1:0-3830 GCA_046260475.1 Candidatus Krumholzibacteriia bacterium
GCCAGAGGCCGCCCTCGCGGCCGGGCACGTCCACGCCCTCGCGCCGGAACAGCCAGTGCTCGCGCAGGACGGTCGCCCCGTCCTGATCGGCGACGTGGCACCACTCCAGCCGCAGCTGGTTGTTGTCCGCGAAGGCGAAGCGCTCGTTGCGGCGGCGGTAGACCGGGCGGCCGTCCAGGAAGACCTCCAGCAGCCACGGTTCGAGCACGTGGCCCCGCACGTCGGCGCGGTCGGTGATCCGGGCGCTGAAGGCCACCGGGCCGCGCACCTCCAGCACCGGCAGGGTGCCGCGAAGGCCGGCCTCGTCCCGCACGGCGCGCGCCACCGGCAGGCCGGCCACAGGCACGACGGCGTGGGCGGTCACCGCCGCGATCACCGGCGCGAAGGTGTCGGCCACGGCGAAGCCCCAGTCCAGGGGGTTGAGCGGCCGCTGGGCGTCGTCGCGCACCTCGAAGTGCAGGTGCGGTCCGCCGGTGCCGCTCTGACCCGACAGCCCCAACACGTCGCCCGCGCGCACCGGCAACGCGTCCGGCCCGGGCTCGAGGCGCACCCGGTAGACGCCGCTGCGGGCGCGCTCGGCCGCGACCAGGGCGGCGATGCGGTCGCTGAAGCGCTCGAGGTGGGCGTAGACGGTGGTGCGGCCCGAGACGCCCTGGACGTAGACGGCGCGGCCGTAGGCCCCGGCCTCGGCCCTGACCCGGCTGACGTAGCCGTCCTCGACGGCGCGGACGGCGAAGCCCGTGCGCGAGTCGGTCTTGAAGTCCAGGCCGGCGTGGTAGCGGCCGGGCCGGCGCTCCATGAAGTTGGAGGTGAGGAACCGCGTATCAAGATCAAGGGGCCAAACGGGTTCGACATCCGCGGCAAGCGGTGCAGGCAGCAGGGCGGCGGCCACGGCGAGCAGGATCAGGACGGGACGGGCAACCACGGGTGTCCTCCTTGACTAAGCCGGGGCGTCCGGCGGCCGATAGCATAAGGGTTCAAAACAGGCGCGACAAGCCGGGGATTCGCGTGTATCCTGCCGGCGGATGGATCCAACGCCCCGCGGGGCGCGCGCCGGTCATCACCATGGAGGGATTCCATGCCAGACAGCACGGGTCTTTCGCTGGACGATCAGGACCAGATCCCCACCCCCCCAGGCCGCAGCTTTCTCCTGGACACCAACGTCCTCCTGCACGACGCCGACAGCCTCCACGCCTTCGAGGACAACAACGTCATCCTGACCATCGACGTGCTCGAGGAGCTGGACCGCTTCAAGCGGGGCAACGACGAGAAGGCCCGCAACGCCCGCCGCGTCATCCGCGACATCGACTCCCTGCGCAACGGTCTGCCCCTGTCCCACGGCGTGGCCGTGCCCGGCGGCGGCAAGCTGTACGTGACGGTCAAGAGCTTCGTCGAGGACCTGCCCAAGGGCATGGACCGCTCGGTCCCGGACAACCGCATCCTCGCCGCCGGCGTGGCCCTGCAGAAGGCCGGCGCCGACGTGGTCTTCGTCACCAAGGACATCAACGCCCGGGTCAAGGCCGACGCCCTGGGCATCCAGGCTCAGGACTTCCTGGCCACCCGCGTGAACTTCGACGAGCTGTACAGCGGCTGGTCCGAGCACGAGGTGCCCCACGAGACGGTCGAGGCCTTCTACAAGCACGAGCCCGTGCACCTGGAAGCGGAACTGCAGCCCAACGAGGGCGTGCTGCTGAAGTCGGCGGCCAACCCCAAGCACACCGCCCGTGGCATCTACCGCGCCGACAGCGGCCTGGTCGAGCCCCTGCAGCACGGCGACAGCCACCCCTGGGGCCTCTCGGCCCGGAACCTGCAACAGCAGTTCGCCTTCGAGCTGCTGATGCGCCAGGACATCCAGCTGGTGACCATGCTGGGCCAGGCGGGCACGGGCAAGACCCTGCTGGCTTTGGCGGTGGGCCTGCAGCTGGTGGCCGAGGAGAAGCGCTACCGGCGCATCATGGTCTCGCGGCCCATCATGCCCCTGGGCCGGGACATCGGCTACCTGCCCGGCAGCAAGGAGGAGAAGCTCTCCAGCTGGATGGAGCCGGTCTCGGACAACCTGCAGTACCTGGTCGATCCCAAGCTCGAGCAGTCCGGCGACAAGGTGCAGTACCTGTACGACACCGGCGTGGTCGAGGTCGAGGCGGTCACCTACATCCGCGGCCGCAGCCTGCCCAAGCTGTTCATCATCATCGACGAGGCCCAGAACCTGACGCCGCACGAGGTCAAGACCGTGGTCAGCCGCGCGGGCGAAGGCGCCAAGGTGATCCTCACCGGCGATGCCTACCAGATCGACAACCCGTACCTGGACGCCTCGTCCAACGGCCTGACCTACGTCGTGGAGCGTTTCAAGGACCAGCCGATCCACGGGCACATCACCCTGGCCAAGAGCGAACGCAGCGAGCTGGCCAGCCTGGCCGCCGCCCTGCTCTGAGCCGCGGTCGAGCGTTCGCGCCCCGGTCCGGACCGTCCCGGACCGGGGCGCTCTGCTGTCAGGCCGCGCCGGCCGGCCTGCGTGCCTCGACGTAGGCGTTGCGCACGTACTGCTCGATCCCCGAACCGGGATCCCAGTCGCGGATGTGCGCCGCGCTGCCGTCCTCCACGGCCACGCGCACGTCCGTGAAGCCGGCGGCGTGCAGCCGCTCCTCGTACTCGGCCACGGTCATGGCGCCGCTGATGCAGGCGGCCAGGTGCGCGGCCCCCTCCCAGCGGGTGCCCTCCAGGGAGCGGATCTTCACCGGGTCGGCGATGGCCAGGCGGCCGCCGGGCTTCAGCACGCGGAAGGCCTCGGCGAACACGCGCTCCTTCTCGGGCGAGAGGTTGATCACGCAGTTGGAGATGATGACGTCGACCGAGGCGTCGGCGACCGGCAACTCCTCCAGCCGGCCCAGGCGGAACTCCACCTCGGGCCGGCCGGCGGCGGCGCTGCTGGCCCGCTCGACCATGGCCGGGGTCATGTCCTCGCCGATGACCTTGCCCGTGGGCCCGACCTGGGCCGCGGCCAGCAGGGCGTCGAAGCCGGCGCCGCTGCCCAGGTCCAGCACCGTCTGGCCCGGCTTCAGGGACGCGAGCACCAGCGGGTTGCCGCAGCCCAGGCTGAGGGCGGCGTCGGCGGGCAGCGCCGCCACTTCATCCTCGGCGTAGCCCAGGCGCCGCGCCGCCTCCTGCAGGGTCAGCGCCCCGTCGCCGCAACTCTCGCCGGCGCAGCACCCCTGGCCGCTCGCCGCGACGGCGCCGTAGTGATCCTGGACGATCGCCCGCAGGCGGTCCGGATCGCCGTCGGTGGTGTCGATGCGGTTGGTCATGATGGTCCTCCCTTTTATGGTTGACTTGCGCAACTAATGTCGCTAAAAAAAGGCCTATTCGAGCGGGACGCAGCACGCGCCGGGCGCCGGTTGCCGCACCGCCGCCGCCAGCCGGGGCAGCACCGCCACCAGGTGGCGCCGTTCGGCGGCATCCAGGCCGGCCAGGGCGGTGCCCAGGCGCCCACCGAAAGCCTCCCGGGCCCGCGCCAGGGCCGCCTCGCCCGTCGCCGAGGCCACCACGCAGCACACCCGGCCGTCGGCGTCCGAGCGCTCCCGCCGCAGGAAGCCCCGGGCCTCCAGGCGGTCCACCAGACGGGTGGCCCCGCTCTTGGTCAGGCCCGCGTCGGCGCCCAGGTCCTGCACCGAGAGGTGCCCCGCCCGCTGCAGGCGCCGCAGGGCGTGGAACTCGACCAGGGACAGCTCGGCGCAGCAGAAGCCGTCCAGGCCCCTGGCCCCCAGTTCCCAGATGACGTCGGCCAGCGCCTCGGCCAGCCGGTCGGTGTCCTGCTTGCGCATGGTGACCTCCGC
>JBHEPC010000013.1:0-4269 GCA_046260475.1 Candidatus Krumholzibacteriia bacterium
CCCCCGCCTCGGCGAAGGCGGCGCGGTCGTAGCCCCGGCGGCGGATGGGGATGGTGTCCAGCCAGCGGAAGAACGCGCCATTGGGCCAGGCCGGGCGGAAGAGCTCCGCCTTGGCCAGGGTCCGCACCGGATGGCGTTGCAGGGTCGATCCCATCAGGGGCGGATCCCAGAGGCTGATATGGTTGCAGGCGACGACCACGCCCCGCGGCACGGCGCGGCCCTCGTTGCCGACCTGGCGCAGGCCGTAGAAGCGGGCCAAGGCGCCGAACACGGCGAAGGCCAGGCGGTAATGCACCGGCATGCTGCGCAGCGCCGCCGCCAAGTCCGTGTCCAGCTCCCGGTCCAGGGTCGGGTTGACCAGGGCCGCCCGGGCGCAGGCCTCGTTCTGCCGCTCCAGGGTCAAGGCGCTGCTGTCGACCACCAGGGCGTCGGGGCAGACCAGCAGCGGGCTGGTCTCGCGCTCGCTGTCCAGGCGGTCGCGGGCGGCCAAATCCCGGGCCACGTCCTCGCGCGACACCTCCCGCCCCCGCTGGCGGAACTGGCGCAGGCGGCGCTCGCCCCGGGCTTCCAGGGACGCCTGCAGGAAGATCTTCGCCGTGGCCAGGGGGAAAACGACGCTGCCGATGTCCCGGCCCTCCATCACCACGCCGCCGCGGCGGCCGAAGGCCTGCTGGCGGCGCACCATGTCCCGGCGCACGGCGGCGTGGGCGCTGACCGCCGAGACGGCGGCGTCCACCTCGGGCGTGCGGATGGCCTGGGAGACGTCCCTCCCGTTCCAGAGGACGGTGACCTCGCCCCGGCCGGGGCGCAGCTCCAGCTGGGCGTCCGCCAGCAGCGCCGCCAGGGCGTCCTCGTCCCCGGGCGCCACGCCGGCGCCGGAGGCGGCCAGGGTCAGGGCCCGGTACATGGCGCCGGTGTCGATGTAGAGCAGGCCGAAGCGGTCGGCCAGGGCGCGGGCGGTCGAGGACTTGCCGCTGCCGGCAGGGCCGTCGATGGCGATCACCGCGTCCGGCGGCAGCAGGTCGTCCCGGACCGGCGGCAGGCGCTCCGGGCGGGCGGGGCCCCTCACAGGTCCCGGCCCACGGCGCGCGCCACCGCGCGGCAGGAGACGGCCAAGGCGGCGAAGGCGGCGGCGTCCAGGGACTGGCCGCCGTCGCTGAGGGCCTCGCCGGGGGCGCAGTGGGTCTCGACCAGCAGGCCGTCGGCGCCGGCGGCCACCGCCGCCCGGGCCAGGGCAGCCACGTAGCGCACGTCGCCGGCGGCGTGGCTGGGGTCGACGATGACCGGCAGGTGGGTGCGCTCCTTGAGCACCACCACCGAGCCCAGGTCCAGGGTGTTGCGCAGGGCCGGTTCGAAGGTGCGGATGCCCCGCTCGCAGAAGACCAGGTCGCGGCCGCCGGCGGCGAGCACGTGCTCGGCGGCGCTGAGCCACTCGTCCACCGTGGTCATCATGCCGCGCTTGAGCAGCACCGGCCGGCCGCTGCGCCCGACCTCCCCCAGCAGCGGGAAGTTCTGCACGCTGCGGCTGCCGATCTGCAGCATGTCGGCGACGGCCGCCACGTCGGCCACGTCCCGGGGGTCGAGCACCTCGGTCACCACCGGCAGGCCGGTGCGCCGCCGGGCTTCCGCCAGCAGGGCCAGTCCCTCGCGGCCCAGGCCCTGGAAGTCGTAGGGGCTGGTGCGGGGCTTCCAGGCGCCGCCGCGCAGCATGGTCGCGCCCGACCGGGCCGCGTGCTCGGCGCTGGCCAGGATCTGCTCGCGGCCCTCCACGGCGCAAGGGCCGCCGATGAGCACGACCTTCTCGCCGCCGAAGGCCACCGGGCCGACGCGGACGATGGTCGTGGGCTGCCCGGGACCGCGGGCGGCCAAGGGGGCGCGGGGCTGGGGCTGCGGCTCGGCCATCAGTCCAGGATCTCCTTCAGCGCCGCGATGCAGCGCCGGTTCTCCGCCGGCAGGCCCACGCTGATGCGCAGCGCCCGCCCGTCCAGGCCCCAGGGACCGGCCATGGGGCGCACGATGACCCCCTTGCGCAGGAGGTCCTGCACCAGGGGCGCCGCCTCGCGGCCGGCGGGGCAGCGGGTCAGGATGAAGTTGGTCTGGCTGGGCACGTTGGCGAAGCCCAGGGCCGCCAGCTCGCGATCCAGCCACTCCAGCTGCTCGCGGTTGCGATCCCGCCGCCCGGCCACCTCGTCCCAGTGGTCCAGGCAGGCCAGGGCCGCCGCCTGGGCGAGTGTGCTGACGTTGAAGGGCTCGCGGGTCTTCTGCAGCTCGCCGATCAGTTCGGGGTGCCCCACGCCGTAGCCGAGGCGCAGGCCGGCCAGGGAGTGGATCTTGCTGAAGGTGCGCAGCACGACAAGGTTCGGGGATGCCGCGAGCAGGGGCAGCGTCTGCGGGTAGTCCGCCGCCACCACGTACTCGTAGTAGGCTTCGTCCACCGCCACGACGACCCGCGGGGGCACCGCCGCCAGGAAGGCGCAAAACTCGGCGGCGGTGTTGTAGGTGCCGGTGGGGTTGTTGGGCGCGCAGACGATGACCAGCTTCGTGGTGCCGTCGATCGCCGCGGCCATCGCCGGCAGGTCGTGGCGGTCGTCCGCGCCCATGGGCACCGGGCGCCCGCACTCGAAATGGGTCTGGCAGGTCAGGGCGTAGACGATGAAGCTGCGCTCGCTGAAGACCACCGTCTCCCCGGGCGAGACCAGTGCCCGGATCAGCATGTCGATGACCTCGTTGCTGCCGTTGCCGAGGATCAGGCTGCGGGGGTCGACATCCAGGTGGGCGGCCAGGCGCCGGGTCAGGCGGAAGCTGGAGGCGTCGGGGTAGCGGTTCAGGTCGCGGGCGGCGCGGGCCACCGCCTCTACCACCGCCGGCAGGGGGCCCTCGGGGTTCTCGTTGCTGGCCAGCTTGACCACCGAGTCGAGACCCAGCTCCCGCTGGACCTCCTCGATGGGCTTGCCCGGGGTGTACGGGCTGGTGCGGCGGATGCCGGGCCGGAAGAGACTCGCGAGGTCCATCGGATTCCCCTCTCCGGTTCGGGTCGTGGTCGGCGGCACGATGCCGCCGTCCCGCGGGCTCAACGGCCGGCCAGGGACCGGCGCAGGGCCTCCACCTCCGCGGCGGTCAGGCGGCGGAAGTCGCCGGGCCGCAGCTTGCCCAGGTGCACCGGGCCGACCCCGATCCGGTGCAGGCCCCGGACCCGCATGCCCACGGCCTTGAACATGCGCCGGATCTGCCGCTTGCGCCCTTCGTGCAGCTCCATGGTCCAGTGCCGGGTGTCGCGCCCCGCCGCCAGGCGGCAGGGGCGCACCGGGCGGCCGTCCAGCTCGAGGCGGCCCTCGGTCAGGTCCGGCAGCCGGGCCAGGGGCAGGCCCTTGTCGAGAGTCACCTCGTAGGTCTTCCACACCCCCGAGACGGGCCGGCACAGGGCCTGGTTCAGTTCGCCGTCGTCGGTCCAAAGGAGCAGCCCGGAGCTGTCCGCGTCAAGGCGCCCGACCGGCACGAAGCGCTCGGGCAGGTCGGCCCGGATGCGGTACGGCAGCAGGGAGGGCTGGCCGCCCTGGGCCTTCAGGGTGCTGACCACGTCCAGGGGCTTATGGAAGGCATAGACGCGCAGGTCTTGCGGCAGCGCCACCGGGCGGCCGTCCACGGCGACCTTGTCCTGCGCCGGGTCCACGCGCCGACCCAGGTCGGTGACCTTCTCGCCGCCGATGGTGACCCGGCCCGCGCGCACCAGGTCCTCCACCGCCCGCCGCGACCCCAGCCCGGCCCGGGCCAGGAAGCGGTTCAGGCGCATGGCCTGCTCAGGGTCGTTCATCGGTGCCTGCGTCTTCCCCGTCGTCGTCCTCCCGGTCTGCGGAATCGTCCGCCTCGGTCGCGGCAGCGGCCATTTCCGTTGCGGCCGGCTCTTGCGGGTCCCCGGCGGCGTCCGGCCCGTCGGGCCCGTCCGCCGGGTCCACCAGGACCTCGGCCTCGTCCTCGCCGTCGCCCGCCAGGAAGCCGTCCAGCTCGTCGTCGCTGACGTCCCGGCCGATCCGGCTGGCGAAGGCCTTCAGCTGCTCCCGGTCGTCCAGGAGCGACTCGATCGCCGGCAGCTCCGGCAGCTGTCCCAGGCCCTTCAGGCCCAGGTGGTTGAGGAACTCGCGGGTCGTGCCGTAGAGCAGCGGGTTGCCCACGGTCTGGGAGCGGCCCACGACCGTGGCCAGGCTGCGCTCGGTCAAGGTCGCGATGGCGCCGCTGCTGTTGACCCCCCGGATCTCGTCGATCTCCAGGCGG
>JBHEPC010000149.1:0-2817 GCA_046260475.1 Candidatus Krumholzibacteriia bacterium
GGGTTGTAGGTCGGGTTGTTCCAGGGCTGCGCCCGCCGCCAGTAGCGGAAGGTCAGGATGACCTGCTCGCCCAGCCAGGGCCGGAGCTTGTCCACCTCGAGGGTCACGAAGATGTCCCCGCCGGCCGTGCCGGGCTCGGCCGGTGGCGCAGCCTGCGGCGGCTGCAGCAACAGGAACAGCAGGAGCAGCAGGACGACCAGGAACAACAGAACCAACAGGACCAGCAGGACCAGCAGAACCAGCAGAATCAACAAGAGCAACCGCAGGACCAGCAGGACCAGCAACAGCAAGACCAGCAAGAGCAAGAGCAACAACAGCAAGAGCAGCAACAGGAGCAACAGGAGCAAGAGCAGCAGGAAGAGCAGCAACAGGAGCAGCAGCAGGAGCAGCAACAGGAGGAACCGTCCCCGCAGGACCAGGAGCCGCGCGAGGAACTCACCCTGGAGCAGGCGATGCAGATCCTCAACGCCCTCGACCGCGACGAAGAGGAACTCAAGAAATCGGTCCAGCAGCGCCTCAAGGGCGGGCGGCCGCGGAGCGGGAAGCGATGGTGAGCAGCGAGCACGGGACCAGGACGGCCCTGGCCGCGGCCTGCGGGCTGCTGGCGATCCTGCTGGGCGCCGCGCCGGGGGCGTGGGCGGCCATGGTGTGCGACGCGCGGGTCGACCGCACCAGCGTGCCGGCCGGCGGCGAGCTGATCCTGACCGTCTCGGCCGAGGGGGACGTGGGCTGGTCGGTCGACTTCGCCCTGCCCGAGCTGCCGGCGGGCGTGCGCGTCTCCAGCGGCGGTACCAACCAGAGCATGACGATGGTCAACGGCCAGACCCGGGCGTCGGTGGCGCGCACCTGGTACCTGCGGGTCGCGGATGCGGGCACCCTGGAGATCGGCCCCGCCACCGTGACGGCCCGGGGCCAGACCTGCCGCACCGACCCGCTGCGGGTGACGGTCACGGCCCCGCCGGCGGGCGTGCCCCCCGCGGACACCGGCAACCGCACGGCGCCGCCGCCGCAGGCTGCGCCGCCGGCCGAGCCCGGCACGGCCGGCGGGGACATCTTCGTGACCCTCGAGGTGGACAAGCCCCGGCCCTGGCTGGGCGAGCAGGTCATCCTGACCTTCCGCTACTGGCGGCGGGCGCAGCCCTGGAACAACCCGACCTACAACCCGCCGCGCACCGAGGGTTTCTGGCGGGAGGACCTGGGCCCGGAGCGCGCTCTGCGCGAGGTGCGCGGCGGCCGGGTGTACTCGGTCACCGAGATCCGCTACGCCCTGTTCCCCACCCGGGCCGGCCGGCTGGTCGTCGAACCGGCCGAGTTGGTTTTCCCCGAGGACGTCTTCGACCGCTTCTTCAACACGCGGCGCCGCGCGCCGGGCCCGCGCGTCCTGCGCACCGAGCGCCTGACCATCGATGTCCGTCCCCTGCCCGAGCCGGCGCCCGCGGGGTTCAGCGGCCTGGTGGCCAACGACCTGGAGCTGACGGCCCGGGTCGCGCCCGACACCGTGGCGGCGGGCGAGCCGGTGGAGCTCGAGCTGCAGCTCGTGGCCGACGGCTTCCTCAAGGGCTTCGCGGGCCTGCAGGTCGAAGCTCCCGAGGGGGCGCGCATGCACGACGCCGCCGAGTCCTTCGCGTTCGGCCTGCGGGGCGACCGCCTACACGGGAGCCTGGGGGTCGAGAAGGTGCTCGTGCCCGACCAGGAAGGGATCCTCGCGGTGCCGGCGACCAGCCTCACCTGGTTCGACGCGGACCAGGGACGGTACGTCACCTCGTCCACACCCCTTCACCGCGTGCACGTGCGGCCCGGGAGCGGTGGGGCCGGGCCGGGGGAGGGCTCAGGCTTCCTGCGCAGCGAGATCGCGCGCCTGGGCCAGGACCTGGCGTTCATCCACCCGGTGCCGCGGCGCCTGCGCGGCGGCGGCGGGGCTTTCACCGGATCGGCGGCGTGGTGGCTGGTGCTGGTCCTGCCGGTGGTGCTGCTGGTGGCCTGGCGGATCGTGCTGGTCCGCCTGGAAGCGGCGCGGCGCGATCCCGCGGGCCGGCGCCGGCGCCGGGCCCTGGCTGCGGCGCGGGCGTCCCTGGCCGCCGCGGGCGGCGACCCGGCCGCAGTGGCGCGGGCGGTCCGCGGCTACGTGGCCGACCGCACCGACCGCCCCCTGGCGGCGATGGACGGCGATGCGGTGGCGGCCTACGCCGCGGCGCGGGGCTGCCCCGCCGCGGGGACCGACCTGGCCGCGCTCCTGACCGCCTGCGACGAGGCGCGCTTCGGCGGCGGTCCGGCCGACGGGCCGGTCCTGGCCGCCCGGGCCGGCGAGCTGCTGCGCCAGGTGGACGCTGCGCCCGCTGGGAAAGGCGGGCCGGGTCCCGCCGTGGCGATCGTCCTGGCCTGGGCCCTGGCCACAGCCGTGGCGCCGGTGTCCGCGCAGGCGCCGGGCGCCGATCCGGTGCGCCTGCTGGCCGAGGGCAACCAGGCCTACACGGAGGGCGACCTGGACCGGGCCCTGGCCCTGTACGGCGAGGTGCGGGCGCTGGGCGGCGACGATCCCGTGCTCCACTACAACCTGGGCAACACCCACGCTCGCCGCGGCGAGTTGGGCCTGGCCGTGGCCAGCTACCTGCGCGCCCAGCGCCTGGATCCCCGGGACGGGGACATCCGCGCCAACCTGGCCTGGGTACGGCGCCAGATCCGGGACCTGGAGCTGGAGGCCCGGGAGCTGCCGCTGTTCATCCGCCAGTTCGCGGGCCTGGTCGGGCGCTTCACCCTGGGCGAATGGGCTGCGTCCGTCCTGGTTCTCGTGTGGGCCGTGGCGGCTGTCGTGGCCTG
>JBHEPC010000035.1:0-11502 GCA_046260475.1 Candidatus Krumholzibacteriia bacterium
GCCCTGCACCGCCGCGACCACCGGCGACGGGTAGTGGACCAGCTTGGCCATCACCAGTTCGAACGGATGGGCCGCGCGCACGGCGGGGTCCCGGTGGAAGATCTCCTCGGGGATCTCGCCGACGGCGTAGCCGGTGGAGAAGTGCTTGCCCTCCGCGGCCAGGAACAACAGGGGCGGCTCGGCGCGCGCCGCCAGGTCGTCCAGCGCGGCGGCCAGCGCCTCGAGCATGGGGCGGTCCAGGACGTTGCGGGGCGGGCAGGCCAGGCGCAGCTCGGTCCAGCGGGCGTGCTCGACCAGGACGAGGGGCGATGCGGTGTCGGGCACGGCGCCTGAGCCTCCGGGTGGCGGGTTCGCCGCCAGCATATCCGCAGCGGCGTCGATGCGCCAGCTACCTCGGCACCGGGTCCTTCTGCTCGCCGCCGAAGCGCACGCCGGTGCGGATGTCCAGGCCGCGGTCCCGGTGCAGGCCCGAAACGCGAGCCGGGCGATTGCGGATTCCGATCGACGGCGATAGCGTTTGGACCGACCTTCCAGGACCTGTCGACACCGACCGAACGGAGCCCGCCATGAACCCACCGCGTACCCCGCACCCCCTCGTCTGGGCCGCGGCTCTCCTCCTGACCACCACCCTGCTCGCCCCCGCCGCCCGGGCCCACTGTGAGATCCCGTGCGGTATCTATGGCGACGAGATGCGCTTCGAGATGATCGAGGAGCACCTGCAGACCATCGAGAAGTCCATGCGCATGATCGACGAGCTGAGCGCCGCGCCCGGCGAGAACGCCAACCAGTTGGTCCGCTGGGTGGTGAACAAGGAGGAGCACGCCGAGAAGCTGCACGAGATCCTCACCGTCTACTTCCTCGACCAGCGCATCAAGCCGGTGGACGCGGGCGCGGGCGAGACGCGCCAGACGTACCTCGACCAGATCGAGACGCTGCACCGCATGATGGTGCGCGGGATGAAGTGCACCCAGACCACCGACCTGACGCACGTCGAGAAGCTGCGCGAGCTGAAGGACCGGCTCTACCTGCTGTACTTCGGCAAGGAGCACGAGAAGCACACGCACTGATCACTTCCGGGGCCCGACCCGGTGCGCAGCCGGATGCGGCGGGGGGTTTACAAGCCCCCTCGCGCCGATTAGCTTGAGGTCTCCCCGGCCGGGCCGGCGGCGCCGCGCCGCCCTGCGCCCGGCCCCCGCAGCGAACCCCGGACGACCGGACACGCGCCATGACCGACGACCGCACGCCCGACGCCGCGCCCGAAGAGGGCGAGCACCTCGATTTCATCCGCGCGCGCATCCGCGCCGACCTGGCCGCCGGCCGCAACGACGGCCGGGTGCAGACGCGCTTCCCGCCCGAGCCCAACGGCTACCTGCACATCGGCCACACCAAGGCCATCCTCCTGAACTACGGCATCGCCCAGGAATTCGGCGGCCGGTTCAACCTGCGCTTCGACGACACGAACCCCGAGAAGGAGGAGGTGGAGTACGTCGACGCCATCAAGGACGACATCCGCTGGCTGGGCGCCGACTGGGAGGACCGCGAGTTCTACGCCTCCGACTACTTCAGCCAGCTGTACGAGTGGGCGCAGCACCTGATCCGCCAGGGCAAGGCCTACATCTGCTCCCTCACCGAGGAACAGGTGCGCGAGTGGCGCGGCACGGTGAAGGTCGCCGGCCGGCCCAGCCCCGACCGCGACCGGCCGGCGGCCGAGAGCCTGGACCTGCTGGAGCGCATGCGCACGGGCGAGTTCCCCGAGGGCGCCTACACCCTGCGCGCGAAGATCGACATGGCCCACGCGAACATGAAGATGCGCGACCCGCTGCTGTACCGCATCAAGCGCATGCCCCACCACCGCACCGGCAGTGCCTGGAACATCTACCCCATGTACGACTACGCCCACGGGCAGTCGGACGCGATCGAGGGCATCACCCACTCCATCTGCACCCTGGAGTTCGAGGTCAACCGCCCCCTCTACGACTGGTTCATCGAGAACCTGCCGGTGCCCCACCGCCCGCAGCAGATCGAGATGGCGCGCCTGAACCTCACCTACACGGTGATGAGCAAGCGCAAGCTCCTGCAGCTGGTCAAGGAGCGGCACGTCTCCGGCTGGGACGACCCGCGCATGCCGACGGTCCGCGGCCTGCGCCGCCGGGGCTACACGCCTTCGGCCATCCGCCAGCTGAGCGAGCGCGTGGGCGTGGCCAAGCGCAACTCGACCGTGGACTACGCCCTGCTTGAGTGGTGCATCCGCGACGAGCTGAACCGCTCCGCCGACCGCGTGATGGCGGTGCTGCGCCCCCTGAAGGTGGTCATCACCAACTACCCCGAGGGCCAGGTCGAGTGGCTCGAGGCCGAGAACAACCCCGAGGATCCCTCGCGCGGCACCCGCAAGATCCCCTTCTCCGCCGAGCTGTGGATCGAGCAGGACGACTTCCGCGAGGACGCGCCGGCGAAATTCTTCCGTCTGAAGCCCGGCGGCGAGGTGCGCCTGAAGCACGCCTACTTCATCCGCTGCGACGAGGTGGTCAAGGACCCGGCCGGCAACGTGGTCGAGCTGCGCTGCACCTACGACCCCGCCAGCCGCGGCGGCGAATCGCCGGACGGTCGCAAAGTCAAGGGCACCCTGCACTTCGTCGAGGCCGGGCACGCCGTCGAGGCCGAGGTGCGCCTCTACGACCACCTGTTCAGGGAGCCCTTCCCCGAGGAGGGCCCGGGATTCCTGGCCAACCTCAACCCGGGGTCGCTGGAAGTCCTGCGGGGCTGCAAGCTGGAGCCCATGCTGGCCGAGGCCCAGCCCGAGACGCGGGTGCAGTTCATGCGCCACGGCTATTTCTTCGTCGATCCGGTGGACTCGCGGCCGGGGCTGCCCGTGTTCAACCGCACCGTCACCCTGAAGGACACGTGGGCCAAGCTGGAGGCCAAGGACGGGCCGGCGGGCAAGTGACGCCCGCGGCCGGCCGCGCCGGGCCCGAACCGCGCGGGGAGGTGACCATGACGCACGACCAGAAGATCTTCCTGACCCGCTTCGCCAAGAGCGCCGGCTGAGCGGCCAAGCTGAGTCCGGGGGACCTGGACCAGATCCTCGCACCCATCCGCGCCGCCGCCCCGGCCGACCTGCTGGTCGGCTTCGAGACGGCGGACGACGCCGCCGTCTACCGTCTGGACGCCGAGCGCGCCCTGGTGGCGACCGCCGACTTCATCACCCCCGTGGTCGACGACCCGCGCACCTTCGGCCGCGTGGCCGCCGCCAACTCCCTGAGCGACGTCTACGCCATGGGCGGCCTGCCCCTGGTGGCCTTGAACCTGCTGGGCTACCCACCCGCGGGGGTGCCCAACCAGGTCCTGGGCGAGATCCTGGCCGGCGCCGGCGAGGTCTGCCGCGAGGCCGGCTGCGCCGTGGGCGGCGGCCACTCGGTGCGGGACGACGAGGTGAAATTCGGCCTGTCGGTCACGGGCCTGGTGCACCCGGACCGCATCCTGCGCAACAGCACCGCCCGGCCCGGCGACCGGCTGATCCTGACCAAGCCCCTGGGCACCGGCGCCCTGGCGGCCGCCCTGAAGAAAGGGCGCCTGGACGACGCCGGCTACATCGCCCTGGTCGGCTGCATGACGGCGCTCAACCGCTGCGGCGCCGTGCTGTGGGAGCACGGCGCCACCGCCGCCACCGACATCACCGGCTTCGGCCTGACCGGCCACGCCCTGGAGATGGCCGTGGGCGCGGACGTGCAGCTGGTCATCGACCCGGCCCGCCTGCCCCTGCTGCCGGAGGCGGTCCGCCTCTGCGGCGAAGGCTTCACCTGCGGCGGCACCCGGACCAACGCGGCCTACACCGGCGGCGCGGTCCACTACGGCGAGGGCGTCGGGCAGGACATGCGCGGCCTGCTGAACGATCCCCAGACCAGCGGCGGCCTGCTGGTGGCCGTGCCCGCGCACCGGGCCGCGGAGCTGGCGGCGGCGGCCCTGGCCCACGGCGCCCTCTGCGCGGTCGAGGTGGGCGAGGTCCACGCCTGCGCCCCCGGCGCCCCCCGCCTCGTGTTCCCCGGCTGAGCTGCCGCGGGTTTTCCCTCAACCGGTTTCCCATCAAGACGATAGGGACAACGGCACCCGGCACCGCGGCCCGTGGAGGAGACTGCGTGGGCACCGTCCTGAAGAAATCGCTGCTCGACATCCATCCCCGCGAGCTCAAGGGGATGATGGTGGACATCCCCACCCTGCCGGCGGTCTACCAGGAACTGTTCCGCATGATGCAGGATCCCCAGGTGGCCGTGCCCCGGATCTCCGAGCTCATCAACCAGGACCAGGCCCTGGCGATCAAGATCCTGCACCTGGTGAACTCGGCCTTCTACGGCTACAAGCAGGAGATCACGACCATCGCGCGGGCGGTGGTGATCCTGGGCTTCCAGGCGGTGCGCAGCGCGGCCCTCGCCACCAGCGTCTTCGAGTACTTCAAGGACGAGCCGTCCGGCGGGGCGGTCGACATGACCCGGTTCTGGACCCACAGCGTGGCCGTGGCCGCGGGCTGCAAGGTGCTGGCGACGGCCCGCGGGCTCAAGCAGCAGGAGGAGGCCTTCGTCGTCGGCCTGCTCCACGACGTGGGCAAGCTCATCGAGAAGCGCCACTTCGCCGCCGACTTCGCCGAGCTCTGCCAGGTCGCCACCGAGCAGCACCTGTCCTGGTACGACTGCGAAACGCAGCTCTTCCAGGTCAACCACGCCACCATCGCCAAGGCCGTGTTCCGGGGCTGGAACTTCCCCTCCAGCGTGGTCGAGGCGATCCACCTGCACCACACGCCCGAGGCATCGCGGCAGCACCCCCAGCTGACCGCCCTGGTCCATGTGGCCGACTTCATGGCCTACGAAATGGGCTACGGGGCGCCCGGCGCCCACCCGCCCACGGCTTGCAGCAGCGCCGCCCTGGGCCTGCTGGGCCTGGACGCGGCCGCCTGCGCGCAGCACCGCGACGCCATCGACGAGGAGACCCGGCGCTCGCTCGAGATCCTCACGCTCGTCGCCTGAGCACGCCGCGGCGCGCAACCCATCCCTCCCGCCGGCCGTAGTGCTTCCTGTCGTCGCCGACGCCGGCGCAGCCCGCCGGCTGTGGCCAGGTCCGCTGCCCCGCCATCATTTCCGGGAGAACGCCATGACCCAAGGAACCACCCGCCGCGACTTCCTGCGCACGGCCGCCCTGACCGGCGCCGCCGTCGGCCTATCCGGCTTCGCCTCGCCCTTGGCCGGCTGGGCCCGCACCGCCGCCGCACCCGCGGACGGACTGAAGGTCCTCGTCCTGGGCGGCACGGGCCAGACCGGCCCCCACCTGGTGCGTGCCTTGCTGGACCGCGGGCACACGGTGACCCTCTTCAACCGGGGCAACCGTTCGGACGAGCTTTTCCCCGGCGTGGAGTGCCTGGTGGGCGACCGGGCCCCCGAGGCCGCCGACGGGCTGAAGGCCCTCGCGGCCGAAGTGGCCGCCGGCCGGTCCTGGGACGTGTGCATCGACATCTGGCCCCACATCCCGAAGATCGTCGAGAAGACCGCGACCCTGCTGCAGGGGCACACGGGGCACTTCATGTACGTCTCCTCCGTCTCCGTGTACACCGACTTCTCCCAGCCCGGCGGCGACGAGACGACCCCTGTGGGCGAGGCGCCGGACGCCGACGCGCAGGAGTACACCGACGATCTCTTCGGGCCCTTCAAGGCCGAGTGCGAGAACCGGGTGCGCCGTCTCTACCCGGACAACCACACCATCTTCCGCCCCGGGCTGATCGTGGGGCCCCGGGACTTCAGCTTCCGCGGCGTGTACTGGCCCGTGCGCGTGCGCAAGGGGGGCGAGGTGCTGGCGCCGGGCGACGGCAGCGACCCGATCCAGATCATCGACGGCCGCGACCTGACGGCCTTCCAGGTGCGCTGCATGGAGCAGGGCACCGGCGGCACCTTCAACGTCACCGGCCCCCACCCGGAGCGGCCGTTGACCATGAAGGGCCTGCTCGAGGCCTGCAAGGCGGCCTCTGGGTCCGACGCTACCTTCGTCTGGGCCGACACGGAGTTCCTGCAGGCCCAGGGCATCGGCGCCTGGATGGATATGCCCACCTGGATCCCGGCCGAGGGCGAGTACGCGGGCTTCGGCAGCCGCGGCATCGGCCGCGCCGTGGCCGCGGGCCTGACCTTCCGGCCCCTGGTGGACACGATGCGGGACACGCTCTCGTGGTACGACGAGCTGCCCGAGGAGCGGCGCGAAAGCGTGACCAAGCGCGCGGGGCTGAGCGCCGAGCGCGAGGCCGCGGCGCTGGCGGCCTGGCACGCGGCGAAAGGCTGAGCACCGGCCCAGGGATGTATTGGGCGCGGAAAGGCCGGGGACCTCCCCCGGCTTTTCCGTTGACCGGCGGGCATCAATTCCGAGCATTTTTCTATCTTTTCGGTTATCCTGCCCCGACATATTCCGCGGGCGCACCCGCCCGCCCATCCCCATCGACCCTGGAGACTCCATGCAGCCGGGCCTGATGCTGACCCATTACCGCGTCGAGGAGAAGATCGGCCAGGGCGGCATGGGCGAGGTCTACCGCGCGCGCGACACGGTCCTGGACCGGGACGTGGCCGTGAAGATCCTGCCTTCGGAGTTCGCCGTCGACGGCGAGCGCTTGGCCCGCTTCCAGCGCGAGGCCAAGGTGCTGGCCTCGCTGCATCATCCCAACATCGCCTCCATCTTCGGCTTCGAGCACACCGCCGAGTGCACCTACCTGGTGATGGAGCTGGTCGAGGGCGAGGACCTGGCCGAGATCCTCAAGCGCGGCCCCCTGGCGGTGGACGAGGCCGTGGACGTGGCCCGCCAGATCGCCGAGGGCCTGGAGGAGGCCCACGAGAAGGGCATCATCCACCGCGACCTGAAGCCCGCCAACGTCAAGCGCACCCCCGACGGCAGGGTCAAGGTGCTGGACTTCGGCCTGGCCCGGGCCTATGCGGGCCAGACCGCGGGCGAAGGCCACATCTCCAGCGCCCCGACCATGACCGCGGCCATGACCCTGGCCGGCACCGTCATGGGCACCGCCGCCTACATGAGCCCCGAGCAGGCCCGCGGCAAGGAGATGGACCGGCGCACCGACATCTGGGCCTTCGGCGTGATCCTCTTCGAGATGCTGACGGGCAAGCAGCTGTTCGCCGGCGAGACCGCCAGCGACACCATGGCCGGCATCCTCAAGGTCGAGCCCGATTGGAGCACCCTGCCGGCGGGCCTGCCGCCGCAGGTGGAGCAGGTGCTGCGGCGCTGCCTGTCGAAGGATCCGCGCCAGCGGCTGCGGGACATCGGCGAGGCGCGGGTGCGGCTGGAGGATCCGGACGCCGAGTCGGGGATGTTCTCCGGTGCGGTGGCGGCGGCGACCCTGCCCGGCGCACGCTGGCGGCAGGCGCTGCCCTGGGCGCTGGCGGCCGTGGCCCTGGCGGCGGCGGCCTGGTTGGCGCTGGGGCGCGGCGGAGGCGGCGCGCAGCAGCCGGTCATGCACCTGGCCATGCCCGCGCCGAGTAGCGCGGTCTTCGCCGTCAGCGGCTCCTACCCGGGCCTGCCGGTCGTGTCGCCCACCGGCCGGCACATCGTGTTCAGCGCCAAGTCCGGCGAAGGCTCCGTGCAGCTGTTCGTGCGCGGCATGGAATCCGGGCGGGCCGTGGCCCTGGACGGGACCGCCAACGCCCAGTATCCCTTCTGGTCGCCGGACGGCCAGTGGATCGCCTTCTTCGACCGCACCGAGGGGCTCAAGAAAATCCCCGTCGGCGGGGGCCCGACCCAGACCATCTGCGCCGCCGGCCACGGCAAGGGCGGCACCTGGAACGAGGCCGGCCAGATCGTCTTCGCCCCCGAGTACAACGCGTCCCTGCAGGTGGTGGCCGCCGTCGGCGGTCAGCCCCGCTTGGCCACCGCGGTGGAAAAGGACGAGGGCTTCGACTCGCACCGTCATCCCCAGTTCCTGCCGGACGGGCAGCACTTCCTGTACATGGCCCGGGGCGTGGGCGGCCGCGACTCGGAACTGCGCCTGGCCGGCCTCGACGGCGGCCCGGCCAGGATGATCATGAAGCTGTCGACCATGGCGCAGTACGCCTCCGGCCACCTGCTCTTTTTGAACCAGCAGACGCTGATGGCCCAGCCCTTCGACGCCACCAGCGGCACGCTCAGCGGCACGCCGGTGCCGGTGGCCGAGGACGTGATGATCATCGCGGGTGCGGCCAAGGGAGCGTTCGCCGCCTCGGACGAGGGCACCCTGATCTACCTGCGCGGCAAGGCGGAATCCGATGCCGGCCTGTCCTGGCTCGATCGCAAGGGCAACGACCTGGGCACCGTCGGCGATCGTGGCGGCTACGAGTCGGTCGTGCTGTCGCCCGACGGGCGGCGCGCCGTGCTGACGGTCACCGACCGCGCGGCCGGCACCAACGACCTGTGGATCATGGAGATCGAGCGGAACTTCCGCACGCGGCTGACCAACCACCCGGCGGACGAGGCCTACCCGGTGTGGCAGCCCGACGGCCGGGCCGTGTTCTTCGTGTCCGACCGCACGGGCAAATTCAGCGTCTACCGCCGGGAGATCGGCGGCACCGGCGAGGCCGAACTGGTGCTCGAGGCGCCGACGGCGATCCTGCTGTGGGCCTGCTCCCCCGACGGCCGCACGCTGCTCTATTCCGTCGCCGGCGAGAGCACGGGCCTGGACCTGTGGGCCGCCGATCTCACGGGCCAGGCCGAGCCGCGCCTGCTGCGCCGCAGCCCGGAGGACGACGGCGCGGCGCGCTTCTCCCCCGACGGCCGCTGGATCTCCTACTGGTCCGACGAATCGGGCAGCGGGCAGACCTACCTGGCGCCCTGGCCGCAGCTGACGCCCGTCTCCCAGGTCTCGACCACCACCGGGACCTGGTCGTACTGGCACAGCGGCGGGCGCGAGCTCGTCTTCCAGGAGGAGGGCGGTCGGCTCCAGAGCGCGGCTTTGACCTTCACGGGCGACGAGGTGCGCATCGGCGTCCCGGCGACGCTGTTCGACCACGCCCCCGTCATGCTGGAAGGCCCCTGGCTGGACATGACCGGCGACGGCGAACGCTTCCTGGCCATCAACTCGGTGGCCTCGGATCCGCCGGCCTCCTGCGACGTGGTGATCGGCTGGCCGCAGAGGCTGCGGCGATGATCGGCCGCCGCTTCGCCCACTACGAGATCCTCGAGAAAAACGGCCAGGGCGGCATGGGCGAGGTCTTCCGCGCCCGCGACACCCGCCTCGAACGCGACGTGGCGCTGAAGTTCCTGCCGCCGGAGTTCGCGGCCGACCCCGAGCGCCTGGCCCGCTTCCGCAACGAGGCCAAGACGCTGGCGGTGCTGAATCACCCCAACATCGCCGCCATCTACGGCCTCGAACAGGCCGACGGCAAACCCTTCCTGGCCATGGAGTACGTGGGTGGCGAGGAGGTGGCCCAACGCGTGCGCCGCGGCCCGCTGGAGCGGGACGAGGCCCTCGAGTTGGCCCGCCAGTTCACCGAGGGGCTGGAGGCCGCCCATGAGCGCGGCATCGTCCACCGTGACCTCAAGCCGGCCAACCTGAAGATCACGCCCGAGGGGCAGCTGAAGATCCTGGACTTCGGCCTGGCCCGCGCCTTCGTCGAGGACACGGGCGAGCCGGGCAACATGCTCGATTCGCCCACCCTGACGGCGGCCCTGACCCAGAAGGGCGTCATCCTGGGCACGGCCGCGTACATGAGCCCCGAGCAGGCCCGTGGCCGCAAGGTCGACCACCGCGCCGACATCTGGGCCTTCGGCGCCATCCTCTACGAGATGCTCAGCGGGCAGCGCCTGTTCACGGGCGAGACCATCAGCGACACCGTGGCCGCGGTGCTGCGGGCGGACCTGGACCTGGCCGCGCTGCCCGCGGACACGCCGGTGGGCGTGCGCCGTCTGCTGCTGCGCTGCCTGGAGCGGGACACGCGGCGGCGCCTGCGCGACATCGGCGAGGCCCGGGTCAGGCTCGAGCGCTGGCGCGACGATCCGGACACCATCTTCGAATCGGCCTCGCTGCTGGACGCCCGGGTGGCCCTGGCGCCCCCGCGGCGGGCGCTGGTGCCCTGGCTGGTGGCCGGCACGGCGGTGGCGGCGGCCGTGGTGATGGGCGCGCTCCTGCTGACGGCACGACCGGCGCCGCCACGGCTCAGCGAGTGGGCGGTCGAGGTGACGGGCGAGGAGCGCATCGACCCGAAGGTACGCCAGAACGTGCTGATCTCGCCGGACGGCAACTGGTACGGCTGGCAGACCCTGGCCGGCATCCACCTGCGCCGGCTCGATGCCCCGCAGGTGCGGCTGCTGCCGGGCACGGCCGAAGCCATCGCCTCCGGCTTCTCCCCCGACAGCCGCTGGATCGCCTTCATCACCCGCGGCGGGCTGCACCGCATCAGCGTCGACAGCGGCGCGCCCTTCCGCATCTGCGACGCCTCGCTGTCGCGCGGCCTGGCCTGGGTGGACGAGGGCACCATCGTCATGAGCGACGGCATCGCCACCGGCCTGAAGCGGGTCGACCTGGAGAGCGGCGAGGTGACCGCGGTCACGGCGCCCGACAGCACCGGCCGCGAGCGCAGCCACCGCTGGCCGACGGCGGTGCCGGGCCGGCGCGGCGTGCTCTTCGAGTGCCAGTACGTGGGCCGGGACTACGACCAGTCGGACATCCAGTACCTGGACCTGGACAGCGGGCAGCGCCACACCGTGCACCGGGGCGGGGCGATGCCCCTGGCCCGCCGCTCCGGCCACCTGCTGTTCGTGCGCGGCCGCACCATCTACGCCCGGCGCCTGGATCTGCAGCGCATGGAGGCCCACGGCCAGCCCCTGGCGGTGCGTGAGGGCATCGCCACCAGCGTGGGCAACCAGGAGGACGACGACGGCTCGGCCCAGTACACCCTCGACGACGAGGGCAATCTCTTCTGCCTGGACATGATGGGCGCGGCGCAGGAGCGGTCGCAGCTGGCCTGGCTGGACCTCGCCGACGCGAGTATCGAGCCCATCTCGGGCTTCGCGGCCTATGGCGCCTTCCGCATCGCACCGGACGGCCGCAAGCTCGTCACGAGCCTCGATCGCGACGGCGACGCGAACCTCTACGTGCTCGACCTGGACGCGGGCACCGAGCTGCTGCTGACGACCCGCCCCAGCCTCGAGTACATCGGGGCCTGGTCGCCGGATTCGCGCCGGTTCTACTGGACCCAGAGCTCGGACGACGGCAGCCGCTACGAGATCTGGAGCCGGCTGGTGGACGGATCCCAGCCCGCCCAGCACGTGGCCACACCGCCGAACCAGGGCGGCGGCATCTGGATCGACACCGTCAGCCCGGACAACCGCTGGCTGGGCGGCTCGTTCTTCGCCGGTGGCGATCGCAACGACCTGTTCACGGTGGACCTGGGCCCGGCCGAGCCGGTGGATGCGTTCTTCGTGGGCGGCCCCGAGTCCCAGTTCGGCATGAGCTTCCTGGACCAGGGGCAGTACGTCATCTACGGCTCCGGCGACTTC
>JBHEPC010000064.1:0-10499 GCA_046260475.1 Candidatus Krumholzibacteriia bacterium
TGACCGGCTGGCTGGCGTCGGCGGGGGTGGCCGGCCTGGCGATCGGTTTCGCCGCCAAGGACACCCTGGCCAACTTCATCGCCGGCGTGGTCATCCTCATGGACGCCCCCTACAAGGTGGGCGACGTGATCATCATCGACGACGTGACCCGGGGCGAGGTCAGCGACATCGGGATGCGGTCGACGCGGCTGTTGACCGTGGACAACGTCGAGGTCACGGTGCCCAACGCCGTGATCGGCAACGCCAAGATCGTCAACGAGAGCAGCGGGCCCACCCTGCAGATGCGGGTCAGGGCGAACGTGGGCGTGGCCTACGGCAGCGACATCGACCAGGTGCGCGCGGTGCTGGCGGAGGCGGCCCGGGGCCTGCCCCACGTGGGACCGGACGAGGAGCCGGTGGTGCGCTTCACCGGATTCGGCGATTCGAGCCTGGACTTCCTGGTGCTGGTGCTGGCGGACCATCCGCGCTGGCGGCCGGCGGTCAGCGACGAGCTCAACACCCGGATCTACAAGGCGCTGGCCGCCGCCGGCATCGTCATCCCCTTCCCGCAGCGGGACCTGTGGGTCAAGGAGTGGCCGGAGGCCGGCGCGGCGCCGCCGGCACCGCCGGCATCGGCGGCACCGCCGGAATCGCCGGCACCGCCGGCACCGCCCGAATCGCCCGAATCGCCCGGATCGCCTGTGCCGCTGGTCTGAACGCGCCGCGCGGCCAAGCCCCTTGCGAGCACTGCGGCTTCCGGTGTAAGTTGGAGGGGCGGGGCGGCCTCCCGCCGCCCGCAGGGGGGACCCCCATGGGGGACCTGAAGGAATACCGCTTCGCCTCGTCCCCCGCCGAAGCCGTGGCCCTGCTGCGCCGGGGCCCTGGCCGCGGCGCCTACATCGCCGGCGGCACCGACCTGCTGCGCGCCCGGCCCGACTGCGACTTCGTCGTGGACGTCAACCACGCCGGCATCGGCGCCATCGATCTCCGTCCGGAAGGCGACCTTTTCCTGGGCGCGGCAGCCACCGTGCTGGGCGCGGGCCGGGACGAGCGGGTCCGCGGCTTCGCCGGCGGGGCGCTGGCCGAGGCCCTGAGCGCCTGCGCCCTGCGCTCGGGGCGGCCGACCGCGACCGTCGGCGGCAGGCTCTGCCACGGCGGCTGCGGCGGCAACCTGGCCCCGGTGCTGCTCGTTCTGGACGCGTCCTGCGTCATCGCCGACGAGGCGACCACCACGAACCTGCCGTTGTCCCGCTTCTACCGCCCGGACGGAGGCACCGTCCTGGCCGACCGCCTGCTGGCGGGCGTGGCGCTGCCCGGGACCGCCCGGCTGCGCCGGTGCCTGTGCCAGCGCCACGCCCGCTGCATCGGCGGGGAGCCGCTGGCGCAGGTGGCCGTCGGCCTGGACGTGGTGGAGAACCGCGTCGTCACCGTGCGTATCGGCATCGGGGCCGCCACGACCGCGCCCGGGCGGGCCCTGCTGGCCGAGGCGGTGCTGACGGGCCTGGACCCGCGTGCGGTGGGGCCGGACCAGGTGCACGAGTGCGGCGGGACGGCGGCCGCGGAGATCGTGCCCATCGACGACCACCAGGCCTCGGCGGAGTACCGGCGCGACCTGGTGGCCGGGCTGGTGGGTCGCCTGGTGTCGCGGGCGCTGGCCTGGCAGGAGACCCCCGAGCCGGAGCGGTACGCCTAGCGGTGCCGAGCGCAGTCCCGGGAACCTTCGGGGTTGACGGGCGTACCGGTCGGGGCGACCATGCCGCCGAACCCCTGAACGAGGCAGGCCCACGCGGCGCCGGACCGACCGGTCCCGGCGCCCGCCAACGGTGACGGGCGCGCCTGCGCGCGCCGGGAGGGAACCCATGAGGAGCATCGGATCACGCCACGTCCTGGCCCTGGCCGCGGTTGCCCTGGTGGCGCTGGCGCTGGGCGGGTGCAGCGGCAAGCAGGTCTCGCGGATCGACGTCCAGGAGCAGGTGGACCTGTCCGGACAGTGGAACGACGTGGACAGCCGCCAGGTCTCGGCGGCCCTGGTCACGCAGATCACGGCCAGCCCCTGGGTCGAGGACTTCATCGCCGAGAGCGGCAAGAAGCCCTACCTGATCGTGGGCACGGTCCGCAACAAGACCCCCGAGCACATCCCGGTCAAGACCTTCATCGCCGACCTCGAGCGCAATTTCATCAACGGCGGCCGCGTGCGCGTGGTGGCGTCGGCGGAAGAACGCGACGAGATCCGCGGCGAGCGCGCCGACCAGCAGGAGTTCGCGTCCGAGGCGACCATGAAGCAGTGGGGGCGCGAGAAGGGCGCCGACTTCATGCTCATCGGCGAGATGAACGCGCTCTTCGACCAGGAGGGCGGCGACCAGGTGAAGTACTACCAGGTGGACAGCTACCTGGTGGACCTGGAGGACAACACCAAGGTCTGGGCGGGGTACGAGAAGATCAAGAAGTTCGTGGGCAAGGGCAAGTACAAGCCCTAGGCCATGGCGAGCACCCCGTTCCCCCTGCGCCGACCGGGGCAGGGCGCCCGCCTGGGCGCCCTGCTGCTGGTGCTGTGCTGCACCGGCGGCTGCGCCACCTACACCGCCAAGATGGCCGACCTGCGGCCCCAGGTGGCCCGGGGCGACTGGGACGGCGCCCTGGCCACGATCGAGCGCGAGGGCGGGTCCAAGGACCAGGTCCTGGTCTTCCTTGAGCGCGGCCTGATCCTCCACTACGCCGACCGCTGGCGCGAGAGCAACGAGGCCTTCGCCGCCGCCGAGCGCCTGGCCGACGAGCTGTACACGAAGTCCGTCAGCGAGGGCGCCTTCTCCCTGTTGGCCAACGACGGCGCCATCAGCTACCGGGCCCGGCCCTACGAGCTGGCCATGGTGCCCTACTACAAGGCCCTGAACTACGCCTACCTCGGCCAGCGGGACGAGGCCCAGGTGGAGGCGCGGCGGGCCAGCCTGCAGATGGCCAGGTACGTGGACGCCACCCTCGGGGGCATCCGCGCCGAGGACGGCGGCGAACTGGAGCGCATCCGCAGCGATGCCTTCCTGCTGTACACCAGCGGCATGCTCTACGACTGGGACGGCGAGGTGAACGACGCCTTCATCGCCTACCGCAACGCGGCCCTGGCCTACCAGCAGAGCCACGACCTGCTGGACCTGCAGGTCCCGCCCAGCCTGGCCCTGGACCTGGCGCGGACCGGACAGCGGCTGGGCTTCGGGGCCGAGCTGGAGCAGCTGCGCGGCGATTGCCCGGACGTCTTCGCGGCCGCGCCGCCGCCGCCGCAGACCACAGCGGAAGCCCGTTGGCAGCCGGGGACGGGCGAGGTGGTGCTCTTTCTGGAGGGCGGCTTCGTCGCCGCCAAGACCCAGGAGCGGTTCGATTTCCCGGTCTTCTCCGGCGAGTCCTACGCCGCCGACGACGACCGGGCGTGGGAGATCTACGGCGGGCTGGGCGACAGGCGCGCCATGGCCAGCGGCCGCACCGTCGAGTACTGGGTCTCGGTGGCCGCGCCCGCGCTGCAGGACGTCCCCGGCCCGCTGGGGGAGGTCCGGGTCACGGCCGGCACCGGCGCCGGCCACGCTCGGGGCTGGCGCGCGGCCAACCTGTCGCGGGCCGCGCGGATCACCTTCGACGCCGAGAAGCCCACCATCTTCTTCAAGACCATCCTGCGCGGCCTGACCAAGTACCTGGCCAGCCGGGGGGCGAAGAAGGCCGGCGGGGAATGGGCCGGCTGGGCCGCCACCATCTTCGGGGCCACCACCGAGAGCGCGGACACCCGCGGCTGGCTGACCCTGCCGGCGGAGATCCACCTGGTGCGGCTGGCCCTGCCGGCGGGCGTGCACGACCTGCAGGTGGAACTCTTCGATCGCGAGGGCCGGCCCATGGGCACGCAGACCGTCGCGGGCGTGGAGGTCAGGGCGGGGGATTGGACCTTCCTGTCCCGGCGCGTCTTCTAGCCCGGCGCATCCGCCGCCGCCGCAACGCCAGGAGCCGGACCCCGCGGGGTCCGGCTCCTCGTTGCGCCAGGGCGCGGCCGGCTAGCGGTAGTCGGCCTTCAGGGCGCCCCAGGTGAGCTGCTCGACGGGCACGCCGTTCTCGTCCCAGTTCACGGAGAAGTAGGCGTCGGCGAACCAGTCCTCGGTCCAGGTGCCGTCGGTCTCGGTGTGCAGCCAACCCGGGTGGCTGTCGCCGTACTTGGCGATGAAGGCGAAGGACTTGGTCACGTTCTCCCAGGCGACGATGTAGTCGCCCGCGGCCAGACCGTAGGTCTTGTCGGAGAAGTCGAAGACCACGTCGCGGGTGCCGTTGTTGAAGGTGACCAGCTGCTCGACCCGCACCAGTTCGTTGTGGTCGAGGTCCATCAGGACGCAGGCCATGGTGTCGCCGGAGGCGAGGCAGGTCTCGGCGCCGAACACCATGCTCGAGTCCAGGGTCAGGCGGAAGGTGACGTCCAGCAGCTGGGCGTTGGTGCAGTCGACGGTGAACTGCTGCCCGACGTGGATCGTCGTGCCGCCGGGGATGTCCCCGACCATTTGGTTGGCGTTGGTGTTGTAGTGGGCGGTACCGGTGGAGCACTGGGCCGCGACGGTGGTCGGGTCCGCGATCGCCGCGCCCACCAGGCACAGGGTCAGAACCGCAAGCTTCTTCATCATGTCGCCCTCCTGGCGGTGGGATGGATCCATGGGCGTCCCGACCGGGGGTTCCGGCCGAACTCGCTCGACGGAAGAGGTATCGTCGCCGTTGCGGGGGGCCTTTAGGGATTATCTGCGGGGCAGGCGCGGCGGCGGAAATGATGCGCCGTTCCAGGGCGCGGAGCGGAGCGCCAGGCGGTGCCCCAGGAGGTAGCGCGCCAGGTGGGCGCGCTGCAGCGGGTCCAGGCCCCAGGACCAGGCGCCGGTACCGCCGGGGTCGGGCTCGCGACCCAGCAGGTCCCGGTACAGGGAGGCGATGAATCCCTCGCGCGTGCCGCCGGCCGCGGCCAGGGTGGCCTCGGTCCCGTAGGCCGCCAGGCGCGTGGACCAGGGCCCGGGCACGTCGCGCCAGTGGGCCAGGGCCGGGGGCGGACGGTCGCGGCGGCCGGCGGCGGCCAGGCCGGCGTACTCGTCGCTCAGGAGGATCTCCCAGGCGATCTGGATGCGCCGTTCGGCCGCCAGGGCGGCGCGCCAGCGGGCCAGCTCCGCTGTCTCGGCGCGCCGGCCCACCGCCAGGGGATACACCCCCTCGAGCCAGCGCACCGCATCGACCCGCCCCGGGCCGGGCCCGTCCGCCAGGTCGGCCACGGCCATGGCCCTGACCGCCCGCGGCCCCACGTTCATGTGGCCGGTCCAGCGGTCGGGCAGCAGCTGGCTTGCGGCGGTCGCGGCCAGGCCCATCGCCAGCGCCAGCTGCCACAGGGGGCGCCCGCGCAGCCAGGCCGAGGCCCACACGAACATCCCCGCGAAGGTCAGCACAAGGACCGCCGGGTGGGGCCAGTGCAGCAGGGCGAAGACCAGCGCGCAGGCCAGGGCGGTGCCCGTGGGCCCCAGCCCCATGGCCCGCAGGCGCAGGGCCGGCACCACCAGGAAGACCACCAGCTGCACCGCCGCGAACAGGGGGTAGAACAGGGCCGACACGCCCAACGCCCGCCAGTCCGGCGCGCCGCTGACGGCCAGGCCCAGCGCCGCGGGACCGCCGATCATGACCAGGTCGGCGGCCCGCCAGCGCCACGGCGTCGCCGGCGGGCCCGCCGGCCGCCGCCGCGGGCCCCGCCAGGCCAGGAGGGCCACCCCGGCCGCCAGCACGGCGCCCGCCACCCAGGCCGCGGGCCCCGGCGGGGCGGCGCCCAGCACGAACCACGATCCCGCCAGCAGCAGGGGGTAGACCAGGACCAGGCCGCCGAACAGCCCTTCCCAGCGCCGGGCCCGGGCCCAGCCCGCGGCCGCGACCAGCAGCAGCGCGGCCGCCGCGGCCGTCCCCGCCGCCGCCGGGTCCACGGCCGCCGCCCCTGCCGGCAGCGCCGCCGGCACGGGCCAGGCCCGGGCCTGCTCGGCCGGCGCCAGGGTCAGGGCGACCCCCGCCAGGGTGGCCGCCGCGCAGGCCAGGACCCAGGCTGTGGCCACCAGGACGCTCGGGCGCGGGGACGGCAGCGGCATGGCGGGCTCCGCGGGCTGGGACGGGGACGACGCTCTCGGGGCCGCAGGTTACCAGAGCCCGGGCCCCGCCGCCAGCCGGTCCCGGACCGGACCCGATCCTCAAGGCACAACCGGGAATGGGGTTTCGCCCTGCCGGGCCGCGGGTTATGATTCGCGCCGGCCCCGCGGGCCCCGCCGTCCCCGTCCCCCTTGCCCGAGGTGCTCCCCGTGCAGGACCACGTCCAACACCTGATCGAGCAGATCCGCGACTCCATCATCGGCGACGAGCGGGCCCTGGACGGGCCCTACGGCCCGCGCCGCATGACCTACGCCGACTACACGGCCAGCGGCCGCAGCCTGCGCTTCATCGAGGACTTCATCCGCGACGAGGTGCTGCCCCTGTACGCCAACACCCACACCGAGACCTCCAGCACGGGGCGGCAGACCACCCGCTTCCGGGAGGACGCGCGCCGGGTGATCCTCGAGGCCTGCGGCGGCGACGACCAGGACGTGGTGATCTTCGCGGGCGCTGGGGCCACCGGGGCCGTCACCAAGCTCATCGAGATCCTGAACCTGCGGATCCCCAGCGACCTGGACGAGCAGTACGGCCTCAGCTGCGGGATCCCCGCCGACAAGCGGCCGGTCGTGTTCATCGGCCCGTACGAGCACCACAGCAACGAGCTGCCCTGGCGCGAGTCCATCGCCGACGTGGTGGTGATCGCCGAGGACCAGGACGGGCGCATCGACCAGGCCCACCTCGAGCGGGAGCTGGTCGGCCACGCGACGCGGCCCCTGCGCATCGGCAGCTTCTCCGCCGCCAGCAACGTCACCGGCATCGTCAGCGACACGCGGGGGATCACGCGGCTGCTGCACGCCCACGGGGCCCTGGCCTTCTGGGACTTCGCCGCCGCCGCTCCGTACGTCGAGATCGAGATGAATCCGGCCGGCGCCGCCGACGACCGGTTGGCGGCCAAGGACGCGGTCTTCATCTCGCCCCACAAGTTCATCGGCGGGCCCCAGACGCCGGGCGTGCTGGTGGTCAAGAAGCGGCTGCTGACCAACCGCGTGCCCTCGGTGCCCGGCGGCGGCACCGTCAGCTACGTGGGCCCCGACGCCCATACCTACCTGGCCGACCCCGCCCACCGGGAGGAGGGCGGCACGCCGGCCATCGTCGAGGCGATCCGCGCCGGGCTGGTCTTCCACCTCAAGCAGGCCGTGGGCGCGGGCAACATCGAGGACCTCGAGCGCCGCTTCGTGGACCGGGCCATCGCCCGCTGGTCCCGCAACCCCCGCATCCGCATCCTGGGCAACCTGGACGCCCAGCGCCTGTCCATCGTCTCGTTCGTGATCCGCCACGGTCCGGACCGGGTGCTGCACCACAACTTCGTGGTCGCGCTGCTGAACGACCTGTTCGGCATCCAGGCCCGCGGCGGCTGCTCCTGCGCCGGCCCCTACGGGCACCGCCTGCTGGGCATCGACCTGGCGCGCAGCCTGAAGTTCCACGAGGCCATCAACGCCGGCAGCGAGGGGATCAAGCCCGGCTGGGTGCGGGTGAACTTCAACTACTTCATCGCCGACGAGGTCTGCGGGTTCATCCTCGACGCGGTGGACCTGCTGGCGGACGAGGGCTGGCGGCTGCTGCCCCACTACGAGTTCTGCCCGACCACGGGCATCTGGCGCCACCGGGACGCGCGGCCGGGCCGCAGCCTGAGCCTTTTGGACGTCGGCTACGCCTCCGGCCGGATGCAGTACCGCTCCCGCCACCTGAGCGAGCCCCAGGCGGCCTGCGCCGAGTACCTGGCCGAGGCGCGGCGGCTGCTGGCGGCGATGCGGGACCTGGCCGCGGACGCGGGCATGTTGGAGGAAGACGTGCCGCAGGGGGCGCCACCGGCGCTGTCGGAGGACCTGGAGCGGCTGCGCTGGTTCCCGCTGCCGGGGGAGCCGCCGGCCGGCTGAGCCCGTGGCGTCCGGTCACGGCCGGTCCAGCACCTCGCGCACCTTGGCCAGCAGCTCGGCCGGCGAGAAGGGCTTGGCCACGAGGTCGACCTCGCCCTCGATCAGCCCCCGCTGCAGCAGCACGCTGTCGGTGTACCCGGACATGAACAGCACCTTCTGGCCGGGCCGGGCGCGGCGCAGGCGGCCAGCCAGCTCCGGGCCGCCCATGCGGGGCATCACCACGTCGGTCAGCAGCAGGTCGCAGGCCAGCTGGGCGTCTGCCGCCAGCGCCAGGGCTTCCTGGCCGTCGCCGGCGGTGTGGACGGTGTAGCCCCGGCCGCGCAGCACCTTCGCCACCAGCCGGATCAGGGTGGGCTCGTCCTCCACCAGCAGGATGGTCTCGGTGCCGCCGGCGTCGGCGACCGCCGCAGGGGGTTCCTCGGGCGCGGGCGCCTGGCCGCTCAGGGGCAGCTGCACCCGGAAGGTCGTGCCCCGGCCGGGCTCGCTGGCGACAGTGACGTCGCCGCCGCTCTGCTTGACGATGCCGTAGACCGTGGACAGGCCCAGCCCCGTGCCTCGCCCCTGCTCCTTGGTGGTGAAGAAGGGGTCGAACACCCGGGGCAGGTCGGCCGGGGCGATGCCCGCGCCCGTGTCCGTCGCCGTCAGCACCGCCCAGGCTCCGTCCGGGCACGGCGCCGCGTCCGGGGCGGCGGGCGCCCGGGAGGTGGCGAAGGTCAGGCGGCCGCCGTCGGGCATGGCGTCGCGCGCGTTGGTGGCCAGGTTCAGCACCACCTGCTCCAGCTGGTGGGGGTCCACCAGCACAGGCAAGGGGTCCGGGCACAGGCGGGTGACGATCTCGATGTCCTCGCCCAGCAGCCGCGCCAGCATGCGCTCCAGCCCGACCAGCACGCCGCCCAGCTCGACGACCCGCGGCTGGCGCAGGCTCTTGCGGCTGAAGGCCAGCAGCTGCTCCACCAGCGAGGCGGCGCGCGCGCAACCGCGGCGGATCTCCTGCAGGTACTCGGTCCCGGCGGCGTCCGGCCCCAGCCCGGCCTCCAGCAGCTCGGCGTTGCCGCCGATGGCCATCAGCAGGTTGTTGAAGTCGTGGGCGATGCCGCCGGCGAGCTTGCCCACCGCCTCCATCTTCTGGGCCTGGCGCAGCTCCTCTTCCAGGCGGCGCCGGTCGGTGATGTCCCGCCAGACCACGTGCAGGACCTGCCGCTCACCGCGGGGCACGGCCGTCAGCAGCACCTCGACCGGGAAGACCTCACCGTCGGCCCGCCGGTGTTCCCACTCGAAGCGGTGGCTGCCGTGGGCGAAGGCCGCGGCCATCATCTCGTCGGCTTTCTCGTAGCTGTGCCGGCCGTCGGGTTGGCACTCGGGCGACAGCTCCGAGGGGTGGGTCTGCAGGATCTCCTGCCGGGACCCGTAGCGCAGCATGGCGACGGTGGCGTCGTTGCACTCGACGAAGCGGCCCTGGTCGATGATCAGGATGGCGTCGGCGGAGCGTTCGAACAGGTCGCGGTAGCGCGACTCGGCGGTGGACGCGCCCAGCTGCGCCAGGCGGGCCTCCAGTTCGCGTACCCGGGCCCGCAGCGCGGCCGGCGTCGTCTCGGGGTCGGATCGGTCAGGGGGCACGGCACGGCTCCTGGGGCAGGGGCCAGGGACGACGGCGGCTCCCGGGCACCATAGGACGGATCGGCCCACAAGTCACGGGCGCATGCGGTCCGGCGGTTCCGAGCCCTCGGCCAGGCGCCGGGGATCGACCAGGCGGTCGAACTCCGCGGCATCCAGCAGCCCGCCGCCCACGACGACGTCGCGCAGGCCGGCGCCCGTGGCGAGGGCCCGCCGGGCGGCGGCGGCGGCGGCGTCGTAGCCCAGGCGCGGCACCAGCGCGGTGACGGTCATCAGGGAATCGGCCACGTGCGCGGCCAGCCGTGCGGGTTCGGGCTCGAGGCCGTCGATGCAGCCGGCCACGAACCCGGCGGCCCCGGTCGCCAGCAGGTCCACCTGCTCGAGGACGCTGATTGCCAGCAGGGGCTTGGCGGCGTTCATCTGCAACTGGCCGCCCAGGCCACCGATGGCCACGGCGACGTCAAGCCCGCAGACCCTGGCGCAAGCCATCGCCAAGGCTTCGGCCTGGCCCGGGTTGGTCTTGCCCGGCATGATCGAGCTTCCCGGCTCCACCGCGGGCAGCCGCAGTTCGCCCAGGCCGCAGCGGGGGCCGGACGCGATCAGCCGCACGTCGCCGGCGATCTTGGCCAGCCCGACCGCCAGGTCCCGGAGGCTGCCGCTGAAGGCGACCACGGCGTCATGGGCCCCTTGGGCGGCGAAGGGGTTGGTCGCCCGCCGCAGCGGCAGGCCCGTGCGCCGGGCCAGCAGGGCCACGGCGGCGTCGGCGTACCCGGCCGGCGCGTTCAGGCCCGTGCCGACCGCCGTGCCGCCCAGGGCCAGCTCGTGCAGGGGCGCGGCCGCCGCGGCGAC
>JBHEPC010000082.1:0-20434 GCA_046260475.1 Candidatus Krumholzibacteriia bacterium
CCCGCCGCTACGCAGGACGCGCCGGGCCACGCCGGCCACGTCGTCACCGGTCACCGCGGCGATCTCCGCCGGCAGGCTGAAGGCCCGGCCGAGGTCGCCCAGGGAGTCGTTGTAGCCCAGGTTGGCGGCCTGGCCCTGGACCGTCTCGGAGCCGAAGAGGTGGCTGCGCAGCACGCGGGTGGCGGCGCGGTCCAGCTCCTGCCGGGTGCACGACCCGCGCACCAGGTCGGCGCAGACGCCGGCCACGCCGGCGACCGCGTCGCGCAGCCGGGCCGGGTCCGTCTCCAGGTCGATCACCAGCACGCCTTCGCGGGGGCCCGCCTCGGCCACGACGCTCAGGTCGTCCACCAGCTTGCGCTCCTCCACGAGCTGGCGGTACAGGCGGCAGCTGCGGCCGTCGCCCAGCACCCGGCGCACGACGGCCAGGGCGTGCCGCCCCGGATCGCGCTCGCCGAAGGTGGGGAAGACCAGCTTGGCGTAGGCCTTCTGCACCTCGCCGGTCTCCAGCCGGCAGCGGGGCGCGGCGTGGGGGGGCTCCACCGGGGGCGAGGCCACCAGGGCGACGGCCGGGTCGTCCACGGGCGCCGGCCCCGTGCCCGCCGCCGTCGGGAAGCAGGCCGCCACGCGGGCGGCCGCGTCGGTCGGCGTCACGTCGCCGACCACCACCACGGTCATGTTGGCGGGCCGGTAGGCCGAGCGCCAGAAGGCCACGATCTCGTCGCGGCTGCGCCCGAGCAGGTTCTCGTCCCGCCCCCCGATGGGGTGGTGGTACGGGCTGGTGTCGAAGGCCAGTTCGAGGGCCCAGCGCCAGGTCAGCCCGAAGCCGAAGGGGATGTCGTCGTACATGTGGTTCTCGTGGACGAGGACCTTGCGCTCGGCATCCAGGCTGGCCGGGTCGAAGGACGAGTGCAGCAGGGCGTCGCCCAGGATGTCCAGGGCGCGGTCCAGGCGGTCGGCGGGCACGGTGACGTGGTAGTTGGTGGACTCGTAGCCGGTGCCGGCGTTGGTCGTGCCCCCGGCCTCGGCCACCTCCCGGGCGAAATCGCCCTCCTCGCGCCGGGCGGTGCCCTTGAAGAGCATGTGCTCGATGCCGTGGGACCAGCCGCGCAGGCGCTCCGGCTCCCGGTTCGAGCCCACCCGCACCCAGACGTTGGCCACGGCCACCGGCGTGCGGCGGTCCTCCTGGACGATCAGGCGCAGGCCGCTGGGGAAGGTGCCCGTCCACAGGCCCCGGGCCAAGGGGCTGGGCTCGAGGATGCCGGTGCCGTCGTCCTTCATGAATGCCTCGCTCCTGGCCGGGGTCCGTCGCCTCTGCGGGCCACTATAGGCTCGTTCGGGGGATTGTCGAGGGTTGTCCGCGCCGGGCCGAGGGGCCGGGGTTGACGGCGGCGCGGGCGTTTGCGAGTGTTGGCCCCGCGGAGCCGCCGGCCGGGGCCGGAACCGGTCCGCGCCGCCCGTCACGCGCCACGATCCGGGAGACGCCATGGCTCCGGCTGACCGCGGACGCGGCCCCAGCCGCGTGCGTCTGCTGTTCTTCAGGCTCGTCGAGCGCTTCCAGCCCGACGAGACCACCATCATGGTGGTCATGGCCGTGGCCGTGGGCCTGGTCGGCGGCTGCGGCGCCATCCTCTTCCGCCTGATGGTGGACTTCTTCCAGGGCTTCGCCATCGGCCACGGCGAGCACACGGCCGAGCTGCTGGCCGGCGTGCCGTGGTGGCGGAAGCTGCTGCTGCCGGTGGTCGGCGGCCTCATCGTCGGGCCGCTGGTGCACCTGGGCGCCCGCGAGGCCCGCGGCCACGGCGTGCCCGAGGTGATCAATTCCATCGTCTTCCGCAAGGGCGTGATCCGGCCGGTGGTGGCGGCGGTGAAGATCACCGCCAGCGCCCTGACCATCGGCTTCGGCGGCTCCGTCGGCCGCGAGGGTCCCATCGTGCAGATCGGCGCGGCCCTGGGCAGCAGCCTGGGCCAGTGGCTGCGCTTCTCGCCCCAGCGCCTGCGCACCCTCATCGGCTGCGGCGCGGCGGCGGGCATCGCCGCGACCTTCAACGCCCCCATCGCCGGGGCCTTCTTCGCCCTGGAGATCCTGCTGCGGGACTTCGCCGTGGCCACCTTCAGCCCCATCATCGTCGCCGCGGTCGTCGCCACGGCGGTCAGCCGGGGCTACCTGGGGGACACGCCCGCCTTCCCGGTGCCGGCCTTCGTGCTGGGCGGGCCCCAGGAGCTGCCGTTCTTCCTGGTGATGGGCCTGCTGGTCGGGCTGCTGGCGGTGGTCTACGTGCGCACGCTCTACGCCAGCGAGGACGCGTTCGCCCGCCTGCCGTTGCCGGTGTGGCTGCACCCGGCCGTCGGCGGCGTCCTGCTGGGGGTGCTGCTGCAGTGGTTCCCCCAGGTCTACGGCGTGGGCTACGGCACCATGGTCGAGGCCCTGGGCGGGCACCTGGCCTGGTGGCTGATGCTGGTGCTGGTGGTGGTCAAGCTGCTGGCGGTGAACATCACCCTGGGTGCGGGCTTCTCCGGGGGCATCTTCGCGCCCGCCCTGTTCCTGGGCGGCATGCTGGGCGGCGGCTTCGGCGCCGTCCTGGGCCGGGTGCTGCCGGGGGTCCACGATCCGGTCGGCGCCTTCGCCATGGTGGGCATGGCGGCCATGGTGGGCGCGGCCACCGGCGGTCCCTTGACGGCGATCCTCATCCTCTTCGAGATGACCGGCGAGTACCGGGTGATCCTGCCCCTGATGCTGGCCTCCATCGGCGCGGCGCTGGTCTACCGCTCGCTGATGCGCGACTCCATCTTCACCCTGAAGTTCGCCCGCCAGGGCCAGGAGCTGCAGTACGGCCGCGAGAGCGCCGCCCTGCGCAGCTACCAGGTGCAGGACGTCATGGAGGTCAACCCCGTGACCGTCCGGGCCGACGCGGGACTCGAGGCTGTGCTGCGCCTGTTCCTGGACAACGCCGTCGAGCACTACTACGTGGTGGCGGCCGACGGCCGCCTGCACGGCCGCATCTCCATCCACGACGTGAAGGAGCTCCTGCACGAGCGGAACCTGGGCGCGGCGATCATCGCCGCCGACGTGAGCTCGCCCCAGGGGCAGGTGGTGCACCGGCTGGACAACCTGGAGGACTGCCTGATCGCCCTGGGGCACGAGGACACGAGCGACCTGCCCGTGCTCTACAGCCCCGCGCACCCGGTGCTGGTGGGCGTCGTGACGCGCCAGGCCATCCTCGAGGTCTACAACCGCGAGGTGCTGCAGCACCCGGAGCGGGGCATGCAATTCGTCACCGGCGAGGCGCGCATGCGCGACTGCGTCGAACTGCCCGAGCAGTACAAGGTGCAGCTGCTGGTCCCGCCGGACGCCTGGTACGGGCGGACCCTGCGCGAGCTGGAACTGCGCCAGGACTACGGGATCTCGGTGCTGGCGGTCAAGCGCCGCACCTTCGCCGGCGGGCCGCAGAACAGCATGCCCGAACCGGACCGGACCCTGGAGCCGGGCGACCGCCTGATCGTCGTGGGCCAGGCGGCCGACCTCGAGCGCCTGCTGAAGGACCTGAACCCGCGGGCCTTTCCCGCCGGAGGCGGAGCGTGAGCAGCGATCGGGAGGTCAAGGACGCGGCCTACTACGGCCGCCCACGCCGGGAGATGCGGCCTTTCGTGCCCAGGGACGCCCGGCGCCTGCTGGACGTCGGCTGCGGCGCCGGGGCGTTCGCCGCGGGCTTGAAGCAGGAACGGCCAGGGCTCGAGGTCTGGGGCGTGGAAATGGACCAGGAAGCGGCCGCCCGCGCGGCCCGCGTGCTGGACCGGGTGCTGGTGGGGGACGCGCTGGCGGTGCTGCCGCAGCTGGGGCCGGAGCGTTTCGACTGCATCGTGCTGAACGACGTGCTGGAACACGTGTGGGAGCCCGAGCGCCTGCTGGCGGGCTTGGTGCCGCTGCTGGCTGCGGCCGGGCGGGTGGTGGCCTCGGTGCCCAACATCCGCCACCACAGCGCCGTGGCGGACCTGGTCCTGAGGGGCAAGTGGGAATACACTGACGAGGGGATCCTGGACCGGACCCACGTGCGGTTCTTCACCCGCGCCAGCCTGCCGGGGCTGTTCGCCGCCGGCGGCCTCGTCCTCGAGAGCGCCGTGGGCATCAACCGCACCGGGTCGCTGAAGTTCAGGCTCTTCGACCTCGTGACCCTGGGCCGCTTCGCGGACATGGGCTGCCTGCAGTTCGCCTGCACCGCCCGTCCGCCGGAGGAGCGATGACCGTCTGCGAGCCCCGCGACATCGTCACCGTGGACGTGGAGGAGTGGTTCCACGGGCACAACTACCTGGAGCACGCGCCGCCCTCCAGCTGGGACGGCCTCGAGCGCCGGGTCGAGGTGGGCACCGCCCGGGTGCTGGACCTGCTGGACCGCCACCGGATCACCGCCACCTTCTTCGTGCTGGGCTGGACCGCCGAGCGCCACCCGGACGTGGTCCGGGAGATCGCCCGGCGCGGCCACGAGCTGGGCTGCCACAGCTACGGCCACCCGGAGGTGTTCCGGCTGTCGCCCGACGCTTTCCGCGCCGACACCGAGCAGGCCCTGGCGGCCCTGGCCAAGGCCGGCTGCGAGCGCCCGGCCGGCTACCGGGCGCCCAGCTTCAGCATCACGCCGCCGGTGCACGGCTACCTGAGCATCCTGCAGGACCTGGGCTTCCGCTACGACAGCTCGCTGTTCCCCATCCGCCACCCCCGCTACGGGCAGCCGGACTCGCCCCGCCGTCCCTTCCTGCTGGGCCGGGACGAGGGCGCCCTGCTGGAGGTGCCCATGCCCACCTGGCGGGTGCCGGGCCTGAGCATCCCCTTCTCGGGGGGCGGGTACATGCGCCTGCTGCCCTGGCCGGCCTACCGCTTCCTGCGGGCGCGGGCCCGGGCCCAGGGCCAGCCCTGCATCCTGTACGTGCACCCGTGGGAGCTGGACGACTACCGGCCCCGCGTGGGCCTGTCGGCCGCGGGCAGCGTGCGCAGCCAGGGGGGGCAGGACAGCATGCCCCGCAAGCTGGAGCAGCTGCTGCGTGAGGGGACGTTCGAGACGATGGGGGCGTACGCGGCGCGGTTGCGCGCCGCCGGGGGGCTGCCGGCCGGGACCCTCACGCGGCGCGGCTGGCGCTGCATCTGAGTGGGCCGGGAACGGGCTGGGAACGGGCCGGAAACGAACGAAGGCGAGCCTCTCGCCAGAGCCCGCCCTCGTCCTACGCTCACTCGTCCTGCGCTCACTCGTCCCGGGCGTTCGCCTGACCCGGAGGTGTCCTGGAGGGGGAAAGCGTTGTCTTCTCCGGTCACCATGGTATCCTACGCGGGGCGGCGCGAAAGGTTCCGCCGCCGGATGCGGTTTTTTTAGCGCCGACGAACGTTGCGTCGGCGAGCCTCGAGCCGGGAAGGGGACACGGATGTCCCAATGGCGCCAGGATCCGTTGAGCGGCCGCTGGGTGATCGTCGCGGCCGACCGCGGACGCCGTCCCAACGAGTTCCAGTTGGCGCGCCGCCTGACGGGCGCCGCCGTCGGCTGCCCCTTCTGCCCCGGCCACGAGCAGGACACGACCCCGGAGATCCTCGCCTGGGGGCGCCCCGCCGGCGCGGCGGCCGACGGGCCGGGCTGGCGCCTGCGCGTCTTCCCCAACAAGTATCCGGCCCTGGGCCCCGATCCGGGGCCCGCTCCGGTTGCGGCCGGCCTGACCGCCCGGCCGGGGCTGGGCGCCCACGAGGTGGTGGTCTACAGCCCCCGCCACGAGGACGGACCCACGACCCTGGGCGCGGACGGGCTGGCGGACCTGCTGCGCCTGCTGGTCCGGCGCAGCGGTGACCTGGCCGCGGACCCCGGCCACCGCTACGTCCTCGCGTTCGTCAACCACGGCCCCGAAGCCGGCGCGACCCTGGCCCATCCCCACGGGCAGATCATCGCCACGCCCGTGGTGCCGGATACGGTGGCGGCCAAGCGCGACCGCTTCCTGGACCACCGCCGGATCGCGGACGGAACCTGCCTGCTGTGCGCGCTGGCGGCGCAGGAGGAACGGGCGGGCGACCGGCTGGTGGCGGCCGGGGAGCACGGCGTCGTCCTCGCCCCCTGGGCCAGCCGCCTGCCCTACGAGATGCTGCTGGTGCCCCGCCGCCACGGGGCCGACCTCGCCGGCTGCAGCGACGCGGAACTGGCGGGCCTGGCCGTGCTGCTGGACCGGGCGCTGGCCGGCCTGGAGCGCCGGCACCCGGACCCGCCCCTGAACCTGGTGCTGCACGGGGCGCCCCTGGTGCGCGGCCCCGGGGACGATGAGGCCGCCGCCGCCTTCCACTGGCACCTGGAGGTGCTGCCCCGCCTGACCCGCCTGGCGGGCTTCGAGGCGGGCACCGGCTTCTTCATCAACGCGCTGCCGCCGGAGACGGCCGCCCGCCGCCTGCGGGGCGAGGAGGACTGACGTGCGGATCCTCATGGTCGCCGCCGAGCTGGCCCCCCTGGTGAAGGTGGGCGGCCTGGCCGACGTCGCCGGCGCCCTGTCCCGCGAACTGGGGCGCCGGGGTCACGACGTGCGGGCGGTGCTGCCCCTGTACGGGGACCTGGACCGGGAGCGCCTGGGCATCCGGCCCCTGGCCAAGCTGCCGCCCATGGCCGTGCGCACAGGCGCGGGCATGCAGGACATCCGCTGGCACGTGGCCGGCAGCGGCCGCGGGACGGTGAAGATCTACCTGGTGGAGGCCGGGCTGTTCGCCCGCCCGGGGGTGTACACCGACGCCCGGGGCCGGGGCTTCGCCGACAGCGTGGCCCGGGCGGCCCTGCACTGCCAGGCGGCGCTGCTGCTGCCGCGCCTGTTGGACTGGCCCGTGGACGTGGTGCACGCCCACGACGCCCAGGCGGCGCCGGCCCTGGTGCTGCGCCGGGAGCTGTGGCCGGGGCGGCCCCTGCCCGGGCCGGCGGCCGGCGTGCTGACCATCCACAACCTGGCCCACCAGGAGAGCCACGACCCCGCCGCGGTGGCCGAGCTGGGCCTGCCCCCCACCCTGGCCGTCTACCCGGGCCTGCTGGAGTTCAATGGGCACCTGAACCTGATGAAGGGCGGGATCCTGGCCGCCGACCGCCTGAACACCGTCAGCCCCACCTACGCCCGGGAGACGGTCGCGTCCGCGGAGTTCGGCCGCGGCCTCGAGCACGTGCTCGGCAGCCGGGGCGACCACTACCGGGGGATCCTCAACGGGGGCGAGTACGGCACCTGGGACCCGCGGCGGGATCCCCATCTCGCGGCCCGCTACGGGCCGGACGATCTGGCGGGCAAGGCGCGCTGCCGCCGGGCGCTGGCCCGCGAGCTGGGCCTGGACGCACCCACCGATCGCCCCCTGTGCGGGTTCGTGGGCCGCCTCGTGGACCAGAAGGGCATGGACCTGCTGCTGCCCCTGGTGGATCGCCTGGCCGGGGACGGCTTCTCGTTCGCGGTGCTGGGCACCGGCGATCAGGTGTTGGAGAAGGACATGGCCGCCGCCGCGCTGAAGCATCCGCGGCAGGTGGCGTTCCGGGGCGCTTTCGACGAGGGCCTGGCCCACCGCATCTACGCCGGCAGCGACCTGTTCCTGATGCCCAGCCTGTTCGAGCCCTGCGGCCTGTCCCAGATGTACGCGCTGCGCTACGGCACGCCGCCGCTGGTGCGGCGCACCGGCGGCCTGGCCGACACGGTGGCCGACTGGACGGGCGCACAGGACGGCCCGGCCGCCGGCACCGGCTTCGTGTTCGACGAGCCTCGGCCCGATGCCCTGCTGGCGGCCCTGCGCCGGGCCGAGCGCGCGTTCGCCGACCCGGCGGCGTGGGCCGGGCTGCAGGCCCGGGGCATGGCCTGCGACTTCGGCTGGGAGCGCGCGGCGGCCGGCTACGAGGCGATGTATGCCGAGGCGCTGGCGGCCGCGGAGGGGAGGCTCGGCGATGGCCGCTGAACCGTCCGGGGACCGGCGGGACCTGATCGCCGCCAGTTTCAGCCAGAGCCTGCGGCCGCTGCTGGTGCTGGGGGGCGACGGCGTGGTGGCCGCCGCCAGCGCGGGTGCGGGTTGGCTGCTGGGCCGCGAAGCCGACGCCCTGGCCGGGATGCGCCTGGAGGACCTGGTGGTGCCGGCGGACGTGCTGAGCAGCTGCCGCGCGGACGCCCCCTGCGGCGCCTCGGGCCTGCTGCAGGTGCAGATGCGCACCGCGCCCGGGGACCTGGTGCCGGTGGAGATCCGCTGCTCCCGCTTCGAGCAGGGGGGCGGCCGGCACTGCCTGCTGTTCCTGACGGATCTGCGCCAACGCGGCCACGAGGACGAAGTGCGGGCCGTGCGCCTGGCCAAGCTCTCGCTGCTGAACCAGGTCAGCGAGGCACTGTACGGTGCCGACCTCTCCCTCGAGCAGATCCTGCAGGCGGTGCTCATCTGCGTGACGGCGGGGGAGGGCCTGCGCTTCAACCGGGCCTTTCTGCTGCTGATCGACGAGGCGGCCGAGACGCTCAAGGGCGAGCTGGCCATCGGCCCCGGGGACCGGGAGGAGGCCTGGCGCATCTGGTCGGACCTGGCGGGGGAGCGCGCCGACCTCTTCGAAATGATGACCACCTACGACAGTTCGGTGAAACAGACCGACACGGCGGTCAACGCCATCGTCGCCCGCATGTCCGTGCCCCTGGCCGCGGCCGACCACCTGCTGGTGCGCACGATGGATACCCGTCAGGCCGTGCGCGCCGGGAGGGCGACCCCGGGCCCCGGCGTGGACGAGGTGCTCCGCTGGCTGGGGTGCACCGAGTTCGCCGTGGCGCCGCTGACCACGCGGCGCGGGCCCCTGGGCGTCATCATCGCCGACAACGCCTTCAGCCGCACCGCCATCTCGGACCTGGACCTGGAGTTCCTGCAGATGTTCGCCAACCAGAGCGCGGCGGCCATCGAGAACAGCCGCCTGTACCGGGAACTGGAGCGACGCCTGATCGACCTGCGCAAGGCCCACCAGAAGGAGCGCGAGAACCAGGAGACCCTCATGCGCATGGAGCGGCTGAGCGTCATGGGCGAGACCTCGGCGGTGGTCGCGCACGAGCTGCGCAACCCCCTGGTGGCCATCGGCGGTTTCGCCCGGGCCCTGGTGCGGGCCATGCCCCAGGACGACCCGAACCGCCGGTACGCCGCCATCATCACCGAGGAGGTGGCGCGGATGGAGCGCATCATCCACGACCTCCTGGACTTCATCCGGCCCCTGAAGCAGACCCGCGAGACGGTGGTGGTGGACGGGTTGGTGCGGGAGACGGTCGGGCGCTTCCTGAAGCGGCTGGAGGAGAAGTCCATCACCCTGGACTGGGACCTGGAGGCAGGCCAGGCGGCGGTGCGCTGCCATCCGGGCGAGGTCCAGCAGGTGCTGGAGAACTACCTGGTCAACGCCATGCAGGCGGCCGGGGACGGGGGATTCGTGACGGTGGCCACCCGGGCCCTGGAAGGGGGCGTACGGGTCTCCGTAGCGGACAATGGCCCGGGTTTTGCTCCCGACCTGGCGGACAAGCTGTTCTCGCCCTTTTTCTCGACGAAACCGACGGGATCCGGCCTGGGACTGACCATCTGCGCCCAGATCGTGAAGGCCCACGGCGGGGTGATCGAGGCGGCGAACCGGCCGGGCGGAGGCGCCGAATTCGGGTTCATCCTGCCTTTGCCGAGGGATGAAGAGGAAGCCGGCCCCGGTGCTGGCGTGACGACGGGGAATGGCCTATAGTGTCCCGCAGGAGCGCGCCCGTCCGGCGCGGGCGGGCGCGTAGCCAAGGAGGCCGGACGTGAGCAAGATTCTGATCGTCGACGACGAGCCCCACCTCAGGCTGCTGTACGAAACGGAGCTCAGGCGGGCGGGCTACGAGACCCTGACGGCGGACAGCGCCGTGCGTGGTCTGGAGTACGTCCAGACCATGAAGCCCGACCTGGTGATCCTCGACATCCGGATGCCGGGTATGGACGGGATCGAGGCCCTGCAGCACATCCTCGACCGCGACAACCGCATCCCCGTGATCCTGAACACCGCCTTTTCGAGCTACCGGGACAACTACCTGACCTGGGCGGCGGACGCGTACGTCACCAAGTCGGCGGATGTCACCGAACTCGTCGAGACCGTGCGCGACGTGCTGGAGTCGCGCCTGGCATCGCGCAGCTGACCTGAACGCACCGAGCGCGCGGGGCCGAGCCGCCCCGCCGGTGGAGTCTATCCGTGACCAACCGCGACCTGACCCGGGGTACCCTGAGCCTCATCCTGGCCGGGGGCCAGGGCGAGCGCCTGCACCCGCTGACCAAGGACCGCAGCAAGCCGGCCGTCCCCTTCGGCAGCAGCTACCGCATCATCGACTTCACCCTCAGCAACTGCATCAACAGCGGGCTCAGGCAGATCTACGTGCTGACCCAGTACAAGAGCTTCTCCCTGGACCAGCACCTGCAGCGGGGCTGGAACATCTTCAGCTACGAGGCCGGCGAGTTCCTCTACCGCATCCCGCCCCAGCACCGCGTGGGCCAGAAATGGTACGAGGGCACGGCGGACGCCGTGTACCAGAACATCTACCTGCTGGAGACGCGCAAGCCCGAGTGGGTGCTGGTCCTTTCGGGCGATCACGTCTACCGCATGGACTACGGCCGGCTGCTGACCTTCCACGCCGGGCATTCCGGGTGCCTGTCCCTGGCCGCCTGCGTGATCCCCAAGGAGGGGGCGAGCGAGTTCGGCGTGCTGGCGGTCGACGCCAAGGGGCGGGTGATCGACTTCGTGGAGAAGCCGAAAAACCCGCCGACCATCCCCGGCGACCCGGACCACTGCCTGGTGAACATGGGCGTCTACATGTTCGACACCTCGGACCTGGTGCGCGAGCTGTGCAGCGACGTCAGGCGCGAGGGCAGCCACCACGACTTCGGCAAGGACGTCATCCCGACCCTGGTGGAGCAGGGGCAGGTCTACGCCTACCAGTTCCGCGACCGGGACGGCAAGCCGGCCTACTGGCGGGACATCGGCACCATCGACAGCTACTACGAGGCCACCATGGACCTGGTGAGCCGCAAGCCGAAGCTGGACCTCTACGACCCGGACTGGGTGTTCCGCGCCTGGCAGCCGCCGGCGCCACCCTGCAAATCGGTGCACGGCTACACCGAGGACGGCACGCTGCCGGGGGTCATGATCGACTCCATCGTGGGCGCGGGCAGCATCATCTCGGGCGGGCACGTGGAGCGCTCGGTGGTCGGGCGCGGCGTGCGGGTCAACTCCCACGCGCGGGTCGTCGACAGCATCCTCATGGACGGGGTGCGGGTCGGCCGCCGCGCCGAGTTGGACCGCTGCATCGTGGACAAGAACGTCACCATCCCCGAGGGAATGCGCATCGGCTTCGACCAGGAGCGGGACGGGTGCCTGTTCCGGGTCTCGAGGGACGGCATCGTGGTGGTGCCGAAGAACATGGATCTGAGCGGGGCGGGGTAGCGCGGACGCTCAGCCCGATTCCTGGACCGCCCGGTCCCCGGCGGACGCCCCCAGCAGGTCGAAGTCCCCGCCCAGCACCCGGTCCAGCCGGCCGGTGCGCCAGCCCACGGTCCGGTCCTTCACCAGCGGATCCGGGCGTTCCCGGTAGATCCGCACCACCGACGGCGCGCTCGGCGAAGGCGCGGCCATGGCCTGCCGCCCCGCGTCCAGCCAGGACCGCGAGTCGTCGGCAGGGCTTTCGGCCGGGAGCGGGGCGACGCGCACCAGGGCCCTGTGCTGCACGGTGCCGCGGGGGCGCCCGGGTTCCGGCTCTTCCCATACGTGCAGGCCGGATTCGGGGGCCAGGATCGTGCAGGCCGCGTAACCCGACACGCCGAGCAGCAGCGCCCGGCCGCGGCCGACGGTGCGGGGGGTGTTGTCCAGCACCTGCACCTTCATCCGGCGCTGTCGTCCCCAGGCCTCGTACATGGCACCCAGGCGGTCCACCAGGGTGTCGGCGCCGGCGGGATCCGCCTGCGGGTCGTGCTTGGCCTCGATCTGGACCAGGGCTTCCCAGGGGGTGCGCGCGGCCAGGGCGCCGCACGCCAGGTCCAGCAGGTGTAGCCGCTCGGCGGCCTGGCCCACCAGCTTGCGGGGATACCTCACCTCCGGGCCCCGGCGGGTGCCGGCGAGGCGGAAGACCAGTTCGCCGGCGGCCTGCAGGCCCGAGGCCACACGCTCCCGGTACTCCACCTCGCCCAAAACGGCAAAGCGTTCAGGAGACGTCCAGAAGTCCGGCAGCGCGGTCATGGACAGGGCCAGACTCTTGGCCTCCTGCCAGGCAGGGGAAGCCAGATGGTCGCGCAGGCGCGCCAGGTGGTCCTGGAGGTCCGCGAAATCGTCGGGCGACCCCGTGGGACTCAGGGCGATGGCCGCCAGGCAACGGGACGTGTCCGCCGGTGTCCCGGTGCCGGGATCGTCGGCGACGGTCGCGGGTGGCTCGCTCCGGTCGTCGTCCGCCTGGGGGTCGATGAACTCCGCCGACAGCCGCTCGTCCTGGGCGTGGATGTAGAGGAACTGGTCCCCCGCAGGAAACCGTCCCTGCACGATGGTCTGCGCCAGCGGTGTCAGCAGATAGCGTTCGATGGCGCGCCTGAGGGGCCGTGCGCCCAGGGTCGGGCTGAAGCCCCGGTCCAGCAGGAACTCCAGGGCCGAGTCCTCCCACACCACCGCCCAACTGCGGTTGCGCAGGCCGCGGCGCCGCTGCACCTCGCGCAATTCCTTGTCCAGGATCTCCCGCATGATCTCCCGGCTGAAGGGGCGGAAGACCACCACCCGGTCCAGGCGGTTGAGAAACTCGGGACGGAAGGCCTGGACGACCGCCTTGTCCACGTCGCCCGCGCGGAACCCGGCGCCGTCCTGGGCGAAACCCAGCCCGGCCGCGGTGGCGGCCCGGCCCCCGAGGTTCGAAGTCAGGATGATGATGGCATGGCGGAAGTCGGCGGTGTGCCCCGACGGATCGGTCAGGCGGCCGTCGTCGAAGACCTGCAGGAAGAGGTCCCACACCTTGGGGTGGGCCTTTTCGAATTCGTCCAGCAGGACCACCGCGAAGGGCTGCTTGCGGATGCGCATGGTCAGGGACTCGCGTTCCGGGTGCTCGGCGTCGCCCGCGAGGCGATGCAGGCCGTCCGGCGACTGGAACTCGCTCATGTCGTAGCGCAGCAGGCGCTGCTCCGAGCCGAACAGGTAGGCGGCCAGGGCCTTGGCGATCTCGGTCTTGCCGGTGCCGGTCGGCCCGGCGAAGAGGAACACCCCCTGGGGCCGGGTGGGATCGGTCAGGCCGGCCTTGATCAGGGTGATGCGCTCGACCAGGCAGGCCACGGCTTCGGGCTGGCCCAGGATGCGGCCGGCGAAGAAGGCGCGCAACTGGTCCGTGTCCAGGCGCTGGCGTTCGTCCAGGATCTCGCGGGGCAGGCCGGTCAGGCGGGCCAGGGTGGACAGCAGGTCGTCGGTGCCCAGCACGGCGTCGGTCCCCGCCGCGCCCCGGTCGGCGTCGGCGGCGGCCTCCAGCAGATCCAGCAGGCAACCCGGCGTCTCGCGGTCCTGCAGGTACTGCCGGGCCAGCAGCCAGGCCTCCTGCAGCACCGCATCCGTCACCAGGGGCTCGCCCGGGCGCGGGCCCCGGGCGGCCGACCAGGCCCGGCCCAGGGCGAGGGTCGCGGCCTCGTCCAAAGGCTGCACGCGGCACACCTTGCAGGCGTTGGCCAGGCGCGGCCGCTCCAGGACGAGCTGCTCGTAGGCCCGGTGGGGCAGCTCGCCCACCAGGGCCAGGGCGCCGGCCTCCAGGTGGGGCAGGATCAGGTCCAGGATCGCGGTGCGGGAGTTGCCGTGGGTGCCGGCCCAGCCGAGGCTGTGGAAGTCGGGGACGTACCACACCACGCGCCGGCCGCCGGCCAACTGCGTCACCAGGTCCTTGACCCGCTGCTCGAGCTGCCCGATGAACATCTGCCCGGCCAGCAGGTCGCTGCCCGCGGCCTGGAACACGAGCCAGCCCCGCCGCCGCAGCTCGCGCCCCGCGTGGAGCATCACGGCGGTCTTGCCCACGCCGTGCTCGCCCACCAGCAGCACCGGACGCCGCGGTTCGTGCACCACCGCCCGGACCACGTCGGCGGCCAGGCGTGTCAGGAGCGGGTGGTCCAGCACCAGCGGCTCGGCGTCGTCGGCCGGGTCCCAGAGGCGGCCCATGGTGCGCAGCTGGTCCTGGTCGACGAAGGCTTCCTGCCAGGCCTGGAACTCGGCCAGCAGGGACGCGGCCCCGGGTACCGCTGCGGCAACCGCCACCTGCAGGGTGTCCAGCAGCCAGGCGCTGCCCTGCTTGTCGAGCTGGTCGAGCAGGCCGCCGAAGGCGGGCTCCTCCCCGTCCTCCAGGCGCCGCGAAAGCAGCGGCGAGCACTTTTTCAGCATGTGCTGCAGCAGTTCCCCGCCGTCCCGGCGCCGCCGGAACAGCAACTCGCCGGCCAGGGAGCGCTCCAGCGGCGCGTGGGCCTCCAGGGCCTCCAGGGCGAAGTGCTGGTGCCAAAGGCCGCCGGCGGAGTAGCAGGCCAGCAGGGCGTCGGTCAGGTCCGGGTCGGGCTCGCGCCGTGCGGCCGCCTTCACGCCCATCTGCCACAGGGCGTCGCTGGGGTCGGTGCTCAGTTCCAGCAGTTCCCGCGCGGCGAAGCAAGGCTGGGCCAGCAGGGCTACCCCCTCCAGGAACTCCGGCTTCCCTTCCAGTTCGGTCGGGTGATGCAGCTCATTGATGTAGGTGTTGACGGTGGCCGCCAGGGTCCTGACGGCGGCCAGTTCGGCGGCCTTGTCCAGCGGGCGGGGGACGGCGCTCCGGCCGAGGAACCATCTGAGGAAGGAGCGGAGGGTCACGGGCGGTACTCCGATCGGGATATGGGCTGCCGAATGGAGGAATCGATGATACGCTGGAGATCCTAGCACAGGATGCGCGGCCCGGGCAGGGTCAACCTGCGTGCCGGCCGCGCGGCCGCGAGCCCGGGGGTTCGCCATGACCTGCACGCCCATCGGCGTCATCCGCTCGCCCTTCGCCGCACGCGAGGGCATGCCCATCCAACCCACCGGGACGCGGGCGGCGCCGGGGCGGGTCGAGATCGACCCTGCCTACCGGGAGGGGCTGGCCGACCTGGACGGCTTCTCCCACGTCATCCTCCTGTACCGCTTCCACGAGAGCCGCGGCTTCGACCTGAAGGTCGTGCCGTTCATGGACGACCAGGAGCGCGGCGTGTTCGCCACGCGGGCGCCGCGGCGGCCCAACGCCATCGGCCTGTCGGTGGTGGAACTGGAGAAGGTCGAGGACGGCGTGCTGCACGTGCGCAACCTGGACGTGCTGGACGGCACGCCGCTGCTGGACGTCAAGCCCTACGTGCCGCGGTTCGACGCGCCGGCCGGGCCGGTGCGCACCGGATGGATCGCCGCCGCGGGCCGGGACGTGGGCGCCCAGGCGGCGGACGACCGCTTCGCCTAGGCGCCGCCGTCCGCCCCTAGAGCCGGTACTGGTCCGGCCGCCGGTCCAGGAACAGGTCGTTGCGGGGCGTGAAGAGCTTGTCGGTCTGGGCCAGGTCGATCGTGCCGACGGCGGCGCCGGTGGCGGTCCCGTCCAGCCGCTGCAGCACCTCGCCCAGGGGGGAGACCACCTGGCTGAGGCCGTTGAACGTGAGCTCCCGGCCGGTGCGCGCCTCGGTGCCCACGCGGTTGGCCGTGGCGGCGGCCACGCGGTTCTCCAGGCAGCGGGTCTTCATGGCCTCGGGGCACCAGGGCAGGAGCAGGTTCGAAGGATGGGCGATCACCTGCGCCCCGCCCAGGGCCAGGCTGCGCGCCGCCTCGGGAAAGGCCCAGTCGAAGCAGACCATCAGGCCGACGGTGGTGCCGCAGGCCGGGAACACGGGGAAGCCCAGGTCGCCCGGCGCGAAGATGGTCTTCTCGTCCCAGAACAGGTGCACCTTGCGGTAGAGGCCGATGGTGCCGTCCGGGCGCACCAGGACAGCGCTGTTGTGGACGGTGCCGCCGGCGCGCTCGCAGAGGCCGGCGGCGAGGGTCGTGCCCGTGTCGCGGGCGCAGGCGGCCAGGCGGCGCAGGGAATAGGCGTCCGGGTCGCCCGGCGTCTCGGCCAGGGACAGGGCCTCGGCCGCCGAGCGGAACTGGTAGCCGGTGGCGAACAGCTCCGGCAGGACCACCAGGTCGCAGTCCGGCGGCACCAGGGCGAGGGCCGTGTCCACGTTGGCGCGCACCTCGCCGAAAACGGGAGAGGTCTGCACGGCGGCGACGGTCAAGCGGTTCATGCCTCGGCTTCCGGAAGTGCTCCCCTGCGGGGGCTGCGGATCGTTCTTGGTGCGGGCAACCGGGGATGGTAGGATGCCGCCCACGCCGTCAGGCCACACCATCATGGGCGCGGAATGACCCGTTGGCAAGAGCGGGCGTCCGCCGCGGACCCGGAGGTAGCGGGCGCATGAACCTTGTCGGTCCGACGCGGGGGCGTGCCTGCAGATTGCGGGGGCCGGCGGCAGTGCGCCGCGGCCTCGCCCTCGTCGTCCTGGTCATGCTGGCTCTTCTCGCCCCGCAGACGACGGCCCGGGCGGCGGAGCAGGCGGCCGGGCCCGCCCTGCGCTCCGGCTGCGAGATCGACTATCCCCCCTTCTGCGTCGTCCACCCGGACGGCAGCGCCGACGGCTTCTCGGTCGAGCTGATGCGCGAGTCCCTGGCGCGCATGGGCCGGACCGTGACCTTCGCCACCGGGACCTGGTCCGAGGTCCGGGGCCTGCTCGAGCGCGGTGAGGTCGACGCCCTGCCCCTGGTGGGGCGCACGCCCGAGCGCGAGCACATCTTCGATTTCACCGTGCCCTACATGACCCTGCACGGGGCCATCGTCGTGCGCAAGGGTACCGAGGGCATCGGCGGGCTGGCGGACCTGGCCGGGCGCACGGTCGCGGTGATGGCCGGGGACAACGCCGAGGAGTTCCTCGGCCGCGGGGACCGGGGTCTGGTCGTCCACACAACCCCCACCTTCGAGCAGGCCCTGCAGGAGCTGGCCGCCGGCCGCCACGACGCGGTGGTCATGCAGCGCCTGGTGGCGCTGCGCCTGCTGCGGGCGGCCGGGCTGGAGGACCTGCAGATCCTCGACCAGCCCGTGACCGACTTCCGCCAGGATTTCTGCTTCGCCGTGCGCGAGGGCGACAGCCAGACCCTGGCCCTGCTGAACGAGGGGCTGGCCCTCGTGATGGCCGACGGCACCTACCGCCACCTGCACCACAAGTGGTTCGCCGCCCTCGAGCTGCCGTCGGACCGGCGCCTGATGGTCGGAGGCGACTGGGACTATCCGCCCTACGAGTATCTCGACGCCGAGGGATGGCCGGCGGGCTACAACGTGGAGCTGACGCGGGCGGTGGCCCGCGAGGTCGGCCTGGAGATCGAGATCCGCCTCGGCCCCTGGTCCGAGATGCGCGACGCCCTGCTCGAGGGGCGGATCGACGCCCTGCAGGGCATGTTCTACTCGCCCGAGCGGGACCTGGAGTACGACCTGAGCCAGCCCCATTCGGTGAACCACTGCGTGGGCGTGGTGCGCCGGGGTGCCGGACCGCCGCCGGCGGACGTGGAGGATCTGCGGGACCTGCGCCTGGTGGCCCAGCACGGCGACATCATGCACGAGTACGCCGTCGCCGCGGGGCTGGGCGCGCGGCTGACGACGGTGTCCAGCCAGCGGGAGGCCCTGGCCGACGTGCGGGCCGGGCGCGCCGACTGCGCCCTGGTTTCCCGCCTGACGGCCCTCTACTGGATCGGCGAGCAGGATTGGCAGGACCTGCAGGTGGGCCGCAAGCCGCTGATCTCGCCCGACTACTGCTTCGCCGTGCGCAACGGGGAGCTGGCCCTGCTCGCCCAGTTCAGCGAGGGTCTGAAGCTCCTGGAGGCCAGCGGCGAGTACCGCCGCATCCGCGAGCGCTGGCTCGGCGTCTACCGGGACGAGGGCCCAATCGCGCCCGAAACCCTGCGCCGGGCGGCGGCCGCCGTGGCGGCCCTCGGCGCCGTCCTGCTGGTGGTCCTGGCCTGGAGCTGGTCGCTGCGCCGGCAGGTGGCCGCGCGCACCGCCGAGGTGCGCCGCAGCGAGGAGTACCTGCGTTCGCTGCTCGCCTGCTCGCCGGTCGCCCTCTACAGCATCGACCGCGATGGCAACGTCCAGACCTGGAACTCGTCGGCGGAGCAGGTCTTCGGCTGGACGGAAGCGGAGGTCAGCGGCCGGCCGCTGCCCATCGTCCCGGACGACCGTCGGGACGAGTTCGCCGCCTCCCGGCAGCGGCTGCTGGGGGGCGAGGGCTTCGTGGGCGTCGAGGTCGTGCGCCGGCGCAAGGACGGCGGGCTCTTCACCGGGCGCCTGTCGACCGCGCCGATCCGGGACAGCGCCGGCGCGATCGTGGGCGTCATGGGCGCCATGGAGGACATCACCGAGCGCAGGCGCGACGAGCAGCGCATCCTGCACCTGAACCGGGTGCTGTTGGCGATCCGGGAGGTCAGCCTGGCGGTGCATGAAGCCGACGATCCCGCGGCACTGATCGGCGCGGTCTGCCGGGGGATGGTGGACAACGGCAGCTACCGGGCGGCCCTGATCGTGCTGGTGGACGGCGGAGGCGCTCCGGCGGAATGGGCCCAGGCCGGCCTGGCGACGGAAGTGGCGGCAATCGAGGAGGACCTGGGGGCGGGCCGCCTGCCGGCGTTCTGCCGCCTGGCCGACGGCGTGCCCGAGGGCGAGCCCGCGGTCGTCGCCGCAGGCGACTGCACCGTCTGCGGCAGCGACGGCCACGCCCTGTGCATCGCCCTGGGCCGGGGCGGCGTCCGCCTGGGCTACCTGACGGCCGCGCTGCCGGCGCCGCTGGCGGACGACGCCGAGGAGCGGCGGCTCTTCGCGGAGATGGCCGGCGAGATCGCCCACGGGCTGCAGGCCGGCGCCGAGCGGTCCGGCCGCCTGCGGGCCGAGCAGGAACGGGAGGACCTGCAGCGGCAGCTCCTGCAGGCCCAGAAGATGGAGGCGGTGGGCCAGCTGGCGGGCGGCGTGGCCCACGACTTCAACAACATCCTGCAGGCCATGATGGGCTACACCCAGATCCTCATCGACGAGGCGACCGAGCGGGGCGAGGACACGGAGGAGTTGGCCCAGATCGCCAAGGGGGTCGAGCGCGCGACGGCCCTGACCCGGCAGCTGCTGGCCTTCAGCCGCCGCCAGGTCATGCAGCCGGAGAGCCTGGACCTCAACCTGATCGTGGAGAACCTGCTGAAGCTGCTGCGGCGGGTGATCGGCGAGCACATCCGCCTCGAATGGATCCCCGGCAGCAACCTGGGCCTGGTCCTCGCCGACGCGGGGATGCTGGAGCAGGTGCTGATGAATTTCTGCGTCAACGCCCGCGACGCCATGCCGGGCGGCGGGGTGCTGAACATCGAGACCCAGAACGTGCGGGTCGATGCCGACTACTGCGCCCATCACACCTGGGCCCGGCCGGGACGGTACGTGCTGCTGAGCGTGACGGACAACGGTTGCGGCATCGCCCCGGCGGACCTGGAGCGGATCTTCGAGCCCTTCTTCACCACCAAGGAGGAGGGCAAGGGCACGGGCCTGGGCCTGGCCACGGTCTACGGCATCGTCAAGCAGCACGACGGCATGATCAGCGCCTACAGCGAGCCGGGCGAGGGCACGACGTTCAAGGTGTACCTGCCCATCACCGAGCTGCCGGCGGCCGGCGTCGGCCGGCTGATCGAGGGCCCCGTGCGCGGCGGCGACGAGGTGGACCTGCTGCTGCTGGACGTGGTGATGCCGAGGCTGGGCGGGCACGAGGTGCACAAGCGGATCCGGGAACGCCGGCCGGACCTGCCGGTGGTGTTCTGCAGCGGCTACAGCGCCAACGCCGTCCACACCGACTTCGTGCTGCACGAGGGGCTGCGCCTGTTGCAGAAGCCCTACGCGACGGCGGAGCTGTTGCGGGCGGTGCGCGCGGCCATCGACCGGACGGGGCCGCCGCCGCAGGCGTGACGGACCTGAAGGCCTAGCCCGGCGGTGCGGCCGCGGTCAGGGCGAGCAGGCGGTCGAGGGTGCGCCCGCGGGGGAACTCGGCCAGGACGCGGGCGCGGCCGGCGGCGCCCAGGCGCCGCGCCAGCGCGGGGTCGTCCAGCAGCCGGCGCAGGGCCGTGGCCAGGGCGGCGGCGTCGCCCGGGGGCACCAGCAGGCCCGTCGTGCCGTCGGCCACGATCTCGGGCAGGCTGCTCGCGTCGCCGGCGATCACCGGCAGGCCCGCGGCCTGGGCCTCGGCGGCCGCCAGGCCGAAGCCCTCGGCGTGGCTGGGCATCAGCAGCAGGTCCAGTTCCGCCAGGAAAGCCTCCGGGCGCTCGACGAAGCCCTCGATCCTGACGTGGTCCGGGTGGCGCAGGCCTGCCCGCCAGGCCGCCAACTCGCCGGACAGGGGCCCTGCGCCCGCCAG
>JBHEPC010000100.1:0-17044 GCA_046260475.1 Candidatus Krumholzibacteriia bacterium
GCTGCCGGACGGGGTGGAGATGGTGATGCCCGGTGACAACATCAAGATGTCGGTGGAGCTGATCACGCCGATCGCCATGGAAGAGGGGCTGCGCTTCGCGATCCGCGAGGGCGGCCGCACCGTGGGCGCCGGCGTCGTCGCCAAGATCATCGCCTAGCTGGAATCCCGGCGGGGGCGGCGACGCCCCCGCCAGCGACCAACGACGAGCAGGACCCCTGCGGGGGACACGCGGACGGTGAGCAGGCGGCGGGGCCGGGCCCCGGCGAAGCTGGAGTAGCCGACGCGAAGGAGAAGAAGTGGCTCGACAGAAGATCAAGATCAGGTTGAGGGCCTACGAGGCGGCGGTGCTCGACCGCTCGGCCGAGGTCATCGTCGCGACCGCCCTGAAGACCGGGGCCCTGGTGCGCGGGCCGATCCCGCTGCCGACCCGGCGCTCGACCTACACCGTGCTGCGCTCGCCGCACGTCGACAAGAAGTCGCGCGAGCAGTTCGAGATGCGCATCCACAAGCGGCTGATCGAGATCGAGAACTCGACGCCGCAGACCACGGAGTTCCTCAAGAAGCTGACCCTGCCGGCCAGCGTGGACGTCGAGATCAAGGTCTGATGCCGCCGCCTGGTTCGGCTGCCAAGGGAGCGAACAGAATGATCGGACTGATCGGCAAGAAGCTCGGCATGACCCGCCGGTTCCAGGAGGACGGGCGCAGCGTGCCCGTCACGGTGATCGAGGCGGGCCCCTGCGTCGTCACGCAGGTCAAGAGCGAGCGGAGCGACGGCTACTGGGCCGTGCAGCTCGGCTTCGGCGCCAAGAAGCCCAAGAACACCCCCCTGCCCATGCAGGGGCACTTCCGCAAGGCCGGTACCGACCCTCTGCGGACCGTCGTCGAGTTCCGGCTGGACGGCGAGCCCGGCGTCAAGCGGGGCGACACCGTCGGCGTCGCCGTCCTGGCCGAGGTCGCGTCCGTGGACGTGACCGGCACGACCAAGGGCCGCGGCTTCGCGGGCAACATCAAGCGCCACGGGCACCACCGGGGTCCCGGCGGCCACGGCACCAAGAACGTGCGCATGTCCGGCTCGATCGGCATGCACACCGAGCCCGGGCGCGTGTTTCCCGGCAAGGACATGCCGGGCCAGTACGGCAACAAGCGGGAGACGAAGCGCAACCTGAAGGTGATCGCCGTCGACCCGGAGCGGAACCTGATCCTGGTCCGCGGCAGCGTCCCGGGCCACAAGAACGGCATCGTTTTCATCCGGCCCAGCCGGTAGCCCGCCGGGCGGGTCCCGCGGGACCGGAAAGGATCGAGGTAGGAAATGGCAACGGCGAAACTCTACAACGGTACCGGCCAGGAGCAGGGGACGGTGGAACTGCCCGCCTCCCTGTTCGCCCAGCCCGTGCACCGGCAGGCCCTGTACGAGGCCGTGCGCAACTATCTGGCCAACCAGCGCCAGGGCACGCACGACACCCAGACCAGGGCCGAGGTGAGATACTCCACCGCCAAGCTCTTCCGCCAGAAGGGCACCGGCCGCGCCCGCGCCGGCTCCGCCGGCAGCCCCACCCGGGTGGGTGGCGGCGTGGCCTTCGGGCCGCACCCGCGCGACTACAGCTACACCCTGCCGCGCAAGATCAAGCGCGTGGCCCTCAAGAGCGCCCTGAGCGACCGTGCGGACGCCGAGCGCGTGAACGTGGTCGAGGACTTCGCGCTCGAGGCCCCGCAGACCAGGGCCGTGGCCGGCATGCTCAAGGCCATGAACCTGCCCGGGCGGCACACCCTGCTGGTGCTGCCGATGGACGGGGACAACGTCTGGAAGTCCGCCCGCAACATCAAGGGCGTGCGGGTGCTGCGCTCCCACGAGCTCAACGCCTACACGATCCTCTGGGCCGACAACCTGGTCTTCACCCGGGCCGCCCTCGCCGGCGCCGAGGAGGTGTTCGGAAAGTGAAGGATCTGAGCAAAGTCATCGTGCGCCCCCTGATCACCGAGCAGGGCGCGGTCATGCGCGAACTCAACAACGAGTACTCGTTCCAGGTGGCCCCCGAGGCCAACAAGCACGAGGTCAAGAGCGCCGTCGAGCAGTACTTCGGGGTCAAGGTCACCCAGGTGCGGACCATGAACTACCTCGGCAAGGTCAAGCGCATGGGGCGCTTCTCCGGCAAGCGCGCGGACTGGAAGAAGGCGGTCGTCACCCTCGCCGAGGGCGAGACGATCGATCTGTTCGAGGTCGGCTAGAGCGATCCGTCAGGTATAGCCGGCTGCCCGCGGGGCCGGCTGCAAAGACGCCCGAGCGCCGCCCCGCAGGCGGCCCGGCGAGGGAGAGAACGGAATGGCAATCAGGAAACTCAAGCCCGTGACGCCGACCCAGCGGTTCCGGACCGTCGCGGACTTCAGCGAGATCACGCGCAGCGAGCCGGAGAAGTCGCTGCTCGAGCCGCTGACCAAGAAGGGCGGCCGCAACAACAACGGGCGCATCACGGTGCGGCACCGGGGCGGCGGCCACAAGCGGCGGTACCGCAAGATCGACTTCAAGCGGAACAAGCACGACGTGCCCGCGAAGGTCTTCAGCATCGAGTACGACCCGAACCGCAGCGCCCGCATCGCCCTGCTGCACTACCTGGACGGCGAGAAGCGCTACATCATCTGGCCCAAGGGCCTGCAGGTGGGCGAGACGGTCGTCTCGGGCGAGAAGGCCTCGTTCAACACCGGCAACGCGCTGCCCCTGGAGCGCATCCCCCTGGGGACGCTGGTGCACAACATCGAGCTGGCCATCGGCCGGGGCGGCCAGTTGGCCCGCTCGGCCGGCTCCTTCGCCCAGGTGATGGCGAAGGAGGGCGAGTACGTGACCCTGCGCGTCCCCAGCGGCGAGGTGCGCATGGTCCACAAGCGCTGCATGGCGACCATCGGCGAGGTGGGCAACTCCGAGCACGAGAACGTGGTCAGCGGCAAGGCCGGGCGCTCGCGCTGGCTGGGCATCCGCCCGACGGTGCGCGGCGTGGCCATGAACCCGGTCGACCACCCGCACGGCGGCGGCGAGGGTCGCACCAGCGGCGGCGGGCACCCGGTGACCCCGTGGGGCAAGCCGACCAAGGGCAAGAAGACCCGCAAGAAGCAGCCGTCGGACGCCTTCATCGTGCGCCGCCGCAAGGCCAAGTAGTCACCGCCGACCGCCGGCGCGGCGGTTGCAACGGAGGAAGCTGGAACATGTCGAGAAGCATCAAGAAGGGGCCGTTCGTCGATACGTCCCTGCTGAGCAAGGTCGAGAGGCTGAACAGCGCGGGCGACAAGCGCGTGGTCAAGACCTGGTCGCGCCGCTCGACGGTCGTGCCCGAGTTCCTCGGCCACACGATCGCGGTGCACAACGGCAAGCAGTTCGTGCCCGTCTACGTCCAGGAAAACATGGTTGGCCACAAGCTCGGCGAGTTCGCACCGACGCGGACGTACCGGGGCCATACCAGCAAGAAGAAGAAGTAACACGCTGGAGGTTTCCGAGATGGAGGCACGTGCCGTCTCCCGCTACATCCGCATTTCGCCGCGCAAGGCCCGCCTGGTGGCGGACCTGATCCGCGGCAAGAACGTGGACGAGGCGCTGGGCATCCTGGCCCTGACGCCCAAGAAGGCCTCGCCGATCCTGCGCAAGGCCGTCCTGTCGGCCGCCGCCAACGCCCGCGACAAGAGCGACGGCGACGCCCGGGTCAAGAACGCGGATCTGCTGATCAAGGAGATCCTCATCAACGAGGGCCCGACGCTGAAGCGTATCCGCCCGCGGGCCCAGGGCCGCGCGTACCGCATTCACAAGCGGACGAGCCACATCGAGGTCACGGTCAAGGCCGGCGCCTGAAAGGAAGACCATGGGTCAGAAAACGCATCCGATCGGGTTCCGGCTGGGGATCGTCAAGGACTGGAACGCGGCCTGGTTCACCGAGAAGCACTTCGCCGACTGGCTGAACGAGGACCTGCTGCTGCGCAAGTACATCATGGCCCGCGTCGGTGGCGCCGGCGTCGAGTCGGTGAAGATCAAGCGCTTCCGCGAGAAGGTCAACATCGTGGTCGCCACCAGCCGCCCCGGCGTGGTCATCGGCAAGAAGGGCCAGAAGGCGGACCAGCTGCGCGCCGAGCTGCAGAAGATGATCGGCAAGAGCGTCAAGCTGGACGTCGAGGAGGTCAAGAAGCCGGAGCTGAGCGCCATGCTCGTGGCCGACCACATCGCGGTGCAGCTCGAGGGCCGCGTCTCCTTCCGACGGGCCATGAAGAAGGCCATCGCCACGGCGATGCGCATGGGCGCCAAGGGCATCAAGATCCGCTGCGCCGGCCGGCTCGGCGGCGCGGAGATGTCGCGGGTCGAGACCTACCACGACGGCAGTGTGCCCCTGCACACGCTGCGGGCGGACATCGACTACGGCACCGCGACGGCGCGCACCCAGTACGGTGCCATCGGCGTGAAGGTCTGGATCTGCAAGGGCGAGATCTTCCCGGCCGAGTACAAGGAGCAGCAGCGTAAGCAGGTGGTCGAGCAGCGGGCCTGACGGCCGTGCTCCCGGCCCCCGGGCCGGGCAGCTCGTGGGAGCCTGGCCCGTAGGCGCAGCCCGGGCCGAAAGAAGAGGACGACAGAACCATGTTGATGCCGAAGCGCACCAAGTTCCGGAAGATGATGAAAGGCCGCCGCCGGGGTCTGGCCTGGCGCGGCTCGACCATCGCCTTCGGCGACTACGGCCTGCAGGCGATCGAGAACGGCTGGCTCACCAGCCGCCAGATCGAGGCCACGCGAGTCGCCATCACGCGCCGCATGAAGCGCGTGGGCCAGGTCTGGATCCGGGTCTTCCCGGACAAGCCGATCACGCTCAAGCCCGCCGAGACCCGCATGGGCAAGGGCAAGGGCAGCCCGGAGTACTGGGTGGCGGTGGTCAAGCCGGGCCGGATCCTGTTCGAGATCAACGGCGTGGACCACGCCATGGCCAAGACGGCCCTCGGCCTGGGCGCCTCCAAGCTGCCGTTCAAGACGCGCATCGTCAGCCGTCAGGGAGAGTAGAGCGATGAAGAAAGCCCACGAACTGCGGGATCTGCCCCTCGACGAGCTCGTGAGCCTCGAGCGGGAGAAGGCCGAGGATCTGATGAACCTGAAGATCCGGCTCAAGATGCGCCAGCTCGACAATCCGCTGCAGGTGCGCAACCTGCGCCGCGAGATCGCGGTTGTCAAGACGGTGATCACCCAGAAGAGGGCCGCCCTCTAGGCGACCGCACGGACCGGCGGGCGGGGCCCGGCCGGGACCAGGGAGTAGTGACAAGATGGCCAATACCGAGAGAAACCTGCGCGCCGTGCGCATCGGCGAAGTGGTCTCCGACAAGATGAACCAGACCGTGGTCGTCAAGGTGAGCCGCCGCTTCCCGCATCCGCTCTACAAGCGGATCATCACCCGCACGGCCAGGCTCGTCGCCCACGACGAGGCCAACGAGTGCAAGGTCGGCGACATCGTCAAGGTCATGGCGACCCGTCCCATCTCCAAGACCAAGCGCTGGCGGGTCGCGGAGATCGTCGAACGGGCGAAGTAGCCCGGAGGAATGGTGCAATGATTCAGGAATACACAAGACTCACGGTCGCGGACAACTCGGGCGCCAAGGTCGTCCAGTGCTTCCGCGTCCTGGGCGGCAGCAACCGGCGGTACGCCCGGGTCGGCGACATCATCGTGGCCTCGGTCAAGTCGGCCATTCCCAACGGCAACGTCAAGAAGGGCCAGGTCGTCAAGTGCGTGGTGGTGCGCACGCGCAAGGAGATCGGCCGCAAGGACGGGTCGTACATCCGGTTCAGCGACAACGCCGCGGTGATCATCCAGGAAGACGGCGAGAACCCGGTCGGCACCCGCATCTTCGGGCCGGTGGCGCGCGAGCTGCGCGACAAGAAGTTCATGAAGATCGTCTCGCTGGCCCCGGAGGTGCTGTGATGCGGATCAAGAAAAGCGACATGGTCCGCGTGATGTCGGGCAACGACCGGGGCAAGGAGGGCAAGGTCCTCAAGGTCTTCCCCGGTACCGGCCGCATCATCGTGGAGAAGGTCAACCTGATCAAGCGCCACACCAAGGCCAGCCGGAATATGCCGCAGGGCGGCATCATCGAGAAGGAAGGCCCGATCAACGCTTCGAACGTGATGCTGGTCTGCCCCAACACGGGCAAGCCTACCCGCATCGGCAAGGAAATCCTGTCCGACGGCAGCCGCGCTCGCGTGAGCAAGCGAAGCGGCGAGATGCTGAACGACTGATGGCGCCCGCTGGGAGGAAAGAGAACATGGCTGCTGCGGCGAAGCCCAACATGAGGGTGAAATACGAACAGGAGGTGGTCACGGCCCTGCATGAGAAGTTCGGCTACTCGAGCCCCATGCAGACACCGAAGCCGGTGAAGGTCGTGATCAACATGGGTCTGGGCAAGGCGTCCACGAACCCGAAGATCCTCGAGAACGCGCTGGTGGACCTGGAGGCGATCGCGGGCCAGAAGGCGATCAAGACCAGGGCCCGCAAGTCCATCTCGAACTTCAAGATCCGCGAGGGCATGCACATCGGCGCCGCCGTCACGCTGCGCGACCGGCGGATGTGGGAGTTCCTGGACCGCTTCATCAACGTGGCCCTGCCGCGCATCCGCGACTTCCGCGGCGTGCCGGTCCGCCTCAGCGGTTCGGGGGACTACACCCTGGGTCTGAAGGACCAGCTGATCTTCCCGGAGATCGACTACGACAAGGTGGACGAACCCCGGGGCATGAACATCACGATCGTCACGACGGCGACGAACGACGAGGAAGGCCGGGAGCTGCTCAAGCTGCTCGGTATGCCGTTCCGGCGATAAGGAGGAGTGAATCTTGGCCAGGAAATCGTTGATCGCCAAGGCCCAGCGGAAGCCCAAGTTCAAGGTGAGGGCCTACAACCGGTGCCGCCGCTGCGGTCGGGCCCGGGCCTTCATCCGCAAGTTCGGACTCTGCCGTCTGTGTTTCCGTGAACTCGCCCTCAACGGCGACATCCCGGGCGTGACCAAGGCGAGCTGGTAGCGAAACAGGAGCGAGCGCAATGAGCATGACCGATCCCATCGCGGATATGCTGACCCGCATCCGCAACGCCACGACGGCCGGCCACCGGCGGGTCGAGATCCCGGCCTCGAACCAGAAGCGGGCCGTGGCCGAGCTGCTGGTCCGGCAGGGCTACGTCGAGAAGTTCGATTCCATCGAGGACGGGCCCCAGGGCACCCTGCGGCTGTTCCTGAAGTACTACACCCGGGACGGCCGCCGGACGGGCGTGATCGAGGGCATCCGGCGCGTGAGCCGGCCCGGGCGGCGGATCTTCGCCGGCAAGGACAACATCCCGAAGGTCTGCGGCGGCTACGGGATCAGCATCCTGTCCACCAACCAGGGGATCCTGACGGGGCACCAGTGCCGGATGCGTGGCATCGGCGGCGAAGTGCTCTGCGAGGTCTGGTAAGCAGGGTCCGCCAGGACCGGATACCGCGAGGAGCAGAACGATGTCGCGCATTGGCAACAACCCGATTTCCCTGCCTGCGGGCGTGACCGTCACGATCGACGGCACGACCTGCACGGTGAAGGGGCCCAAGGGCGAGCACCGGCAGCACATTCCCGTCGGCCTGGGCATCGAGACCAGGGACGGGACGGTGCACGTCACCCGCCCGGACAACAGCAAGCCCATGAAGGCCAAGCACGGCCTGGTGCGGGCCCTGATCGCCAACCAGGTCACGGGGGTCACCGCGGGCTTCCAGAAGAAGCTCGAGATCGTGGGCGTCGGCTACCGCGCCGCGGTCAAGGGCCCGATCCTGGACCTGCAGCTGCAGTTCAGCCACCCCGTGGAGTACCCGATCCCCGCGGACGTGGCGATCAGCTGTCCGGACCAGACCCACATCGTCGTCGAAGGCATCGACAAGCAGCGCGTCGGCCAGGTCGCGGCCGAGATCCGCGCCTACCGCAAGCCCGAGCCGTACAAGGGCAAGGGCATCCGTTACGAGGGCGAGGAGATCGTCCGCAAGGCCGGCAAGGCGGCGGGCAAGTAGGCCGCCTGGCCGGGAGGTGACGTCCAATGATCAGTGTCAGCAAGAAGCGGCGCGCAGCGCGCCTGCAGCGGAAGGTCCGCGTGCGCCGGAAGATCCGCGGAACCGCGGAGCGCCCGCGGGTGACCGTGTTCCGCAGCCACCGGAACATCTACGCCCAGGTGGTCGACGACGACCAGGGCCGCACGCTGCTGTCCTTCGACGGCAGCCGGGACGGCGAGTGCGAGGTGCCCGAGGGGCTGTCCGCCAAGTGCGCCAAGGCCTACGTGGTCGGGCGCGGCCTGGCCGGCATCGCGAAGGAGAAGGGGATCACCGCCATGGTGTTCGACCGCAACGGTTACCTCTACCACGGGCGCGTCGCCGCCCTGGCCCGCGGGCTCAGGGACGGCGGTATCGAAGTCTAGGACCCGACCGGCCGCGCGCCGGTGGAATCAGGAGCAAGGCAGATGGCGGATTTCACGAACAGCAACACGGGCGGCCCCGGCGGCCGCGGGCGTGGACCCGGTGGACCCGGTGGCCCCGGCGGCCCCGGCGGACGTGGACCCGGCGGCCCCGGCGGACGTGGTCGTGGGCCCGGCGGTCCGGGTGGCCCGGGTGGCCCGGGCGGGCCCGGCGGTCGCGGTCGCGGTCCCGGCGGACCGGGCGGGCGCGGGCGTGACGGACGCGACAGCCGCGACGGCGCCAGCGACATGCACGAGAACGTGATCAACATCAACCGCGTGGCCAAGGTGGTCAAGGGCGGCCGGCGCTTCAGCTTCAGCGCCATCGTCGCCGTCGGCGACGGCAAGGGCAAGGTCGGCGTCGCCATGGGCAAGGCCAACGAGATCGCCGACGCCATCCGCAAGGGCGGCGAAGGCGCGCGCAGCGCCCAGGTCACGGTGCCCATGCTCGGCGACACGATCCCCTACCAGGTGATCGGGCGCTTCGGCGCCAGCCGCGTGCTGCTCAAGCCGGCCAGCCCCGGTACGGGCGTCATCGCTGCCGGCGGCGTGCGCGCGATCCTCGAGGCGGCGGGCGTCAAAAACATCCTGACCAAGCAGCTCGGCTCGCGGAACCCCAACAACGTGGTCAAGGCCACGATGGACGGCCTGCGCCAGCTGCGCACGGTCGAGCAGATCGCCGCCAAGCGCGGCCTGACCGTCCCCGAGGTCCTGGGTTTCGACCGCAAGGAGGCGGCGGGCGATGAGTAAGCTGAAGATCCGGCAGGTCAAGAGCGTGATCGGGCGGCCCCAGAAGCACCGCCTGGTGATCGCGTCCCTGGGCCTGAAACGCAACCAGACCGAAGTGATCCACGAGGACACCCCTGCCATCCGCGGCATGGTGTTCAAGGTGCGCCACCTCGTCGAGGTGGAAGAGGTGAACTGAACATGCTCAAGTTGAACAACCTCGGTGCGCCCAAGGGGGCGAACCGTGACCGCAAGCGGCGCGGACGCGGCCCCGGCTCCGGCCAGGGCAAGACCGGCGGACGCGGCCACAAGGGCCAGAAGGCCCGTTCCGGCGGCGGTATCCCGCCCTGGTTCGAGGGCGGCCAGATGCCCCTGAACCGCCGTCTGCCCAAGCGCGGTTTCACGAACATCTTCAAGAAGAGCTTCCAGCTGGTGAACCTGGACGAGCTGGAGACGGTGTTCGAGGCCGGTGCGAAGGTCGACAACGAGGCGCTGGCCCGCGCGGGCCTCGTCAAGTACCTGGACCGGCCGATCAAGCTCCTGGGCCGGGGCAAGGTGGAGAAGTCGCTGCAGATCGAGGTGACCAAGGCCAGCAGGGCCGCGGTCGCCGCCGTGGAAGCCGCCGGCGGTTCCGTAACCGTGACGGGCTGATGCGCACCTGGGATTCCGAGCCAAAGGAAGCTTTGCTTTGAACATCACCAGCAGCTACCAGAGCATGTTCAGGATCCCCGAACTGAAGCGGCGGCTCCTGTTCACCGGGCTCATCCTGCTGATCTACAGGCTGGGCAGCCACGTTCCCACGCCGGGGATCAACCGTGCGGCCCTGGCGCAGCTGTTCCAGAGCCAGTCGGGCTCCCTGATGGGACTCTACGACATGTTCTCGGGCGGCAACCTGAGCAGCGCGACCATCTTCGCCCTGGGCATCATGCCCTACATCAGCGCCTCGATCATCTTCCAGCTCCTGCAGGCGGTCATCCCGTACTTCGAGAAGCTGGCCAAGGAGGGCGAGGAGGGCCGCAAGAAGATCACCCAGTACACCCGCCTGGCGACGGTCGGCCTGGCGCTGATCCAGTCCTTCGGCATGGCCGCGGGTCTCGAGCAGATGGGCGGCATCGTGACCAACCCCGGCATGGGCTTCAAGCTCCTGACCGCGATCACGCTGACCGCCGGCACGGTGTTCGTGATGTGGCTGGGCGAGCAGATCACCGAACGGGGCATCGGCAACGGCATCTCGCTGATCATCTTCATCGGCATCGTGGCGGCCTACCCGACCGACATCCTGAACACGGGGCAGCAGCTCGCCAGCGGCGACATGCACGTGCTCAAGGCCCTGGTGATCGGCGCCTTCATGCTCTTCGTGATCGCGGGCATCATCGCCATCACGCAGGCGCAGCGGAAGATCCCGGTGCAGTACGCCAAGAAGATCGTGGGACGCCGCGTCTACGGCGGGGCCAACCCCCACATCCCGCTGAAGGTCAACACCGCCGGCGTGATCCCCATCATCTTCGCCCAGGCCATCATCATGTTCCCGGCCACGCTGGGCCAGATGTTCCCGGACGTCGGCTTCCTGACCTCCCTGAGCATGGCCTTCCGGCCGCCGATGCCGCTGTACGTGATCGTCTACTCGGCGCTGATCATCCTGTTCGCCTACTTCTACACCGCGGTGATCCTCAACCCGGTCGACCTGGCGGACAACATGAAGAAGAACAGCGGCTTCATCCCGGGCGTGCGCCCGGGCAAGAAGACCGCCGAGTACATCGACCGGGTCCTGACCCGGGTCACCCTGCCGGGCGCGGTCTTCCTCGCGGTGATCGCCGTCCTGCCCGACATGATGATCGCCTGGCTGAAGGTCCCGTTCTACTTCGGCGGCACCGGGCTGCTGATCGTCGTCGGCGTGGCCCTGGACACGCTCCAGCAGATCGAGTCCCACCTGGTCATGCGCCACTACGACGGCTTCATGACCAAGGGCCGCCTGCGGGCGCGGAGGTAGCGGGGCGTGAACGTCGTCATCATGGGCCCTCCCGGGGTCGGCAAGGGCACCCAGGCGGCGGGTCTGGTCGCGTCGCACGGGGTGGTCCACGTCTCCACCGGGGACATCCTGCGCAGCGCGGTGCAGGAGGGCACGGAGCTGGGCCGCCAGGTGGCGGCCCTGATGGCGGCGGGCGAGCTGGTGCCGGACCACCTGATGATGGAGATCATCAAGGACCGGTTGGAGCGGCCGGACGTAAGGGACGGCTGGCTCCTGGACGGGTTCCCCCGCACGGAACCCCAGGCCGACGGCCTGCTGGCGTTGCTGGACGACATCGGCCAGCGCATCGACCGGGTGCTGGTGCTGGACGCGCCCGACGAGGAGATCGTCCGGCGCCTGGCCGGCCGGCTGACCTGCCGGGACTGCGGGCACGTGACCACCAGCCGGGGGGCCGACGGCCCGCCGGCGGCCTGCCCGGCCTGCGAGACGGACGCCCTGTACGTGCGGGACGACGACAGCGAACAGACCATCCGGCACCGGCTGGAGGTCTTCCGCGAGCGCACCTGGTCCGCCGCCGAGCGGCTGGGCGAGCGGTGCGCGCTGACCAGGATCGACGGCCGGGGAACCCCGGCCGAGGTGCAACAGAGGATTGCCGGTGTCATTCGCTAGGCAGAACATCAAACTGAAGTCGGCCGACCAGGTTGACAAAATGCAGGCCAGCGCCGACATTCTGGCTTCTGTCTTCCTCGAAGTGGTCCGCCCGCTGGTGCGCCCCGGCGTGACCACCGGCGACCTGGACGCGGCGATCGAGGCCAGGATCAGGGATGCCGGCTGCGTGCCCTCCTTCAAGGGGTACCACGGCTTCCCCGCGTCGGCCTGCATTTCGGTCAACGAGGAAGTCGTCCACGGCATCCCCGGGCAGAGGGAACTGCGCGACGGGGACATCGTCGGCATCGACATCGGGCTGATCAAGGACGGTTGGCACGCCGACAGCGCGGAGACGCTGGCGGTGGGGACCATCGGCGCCGAGGCCGCCAGGCTGTTGCGCGTGACGCAGGAGTGCCTGGAGCGGGGCATCGCGGCCATCGTCCCGGGCGAGCGCCTGTCCGCGGTCGGCACCGCGATCGAGGACCACGCCCGCGCCCACGGGTTCTCGGTGGTCGAGTCGCTGGTGGGGCACGGGATCGGGCGCGAACTGCACGAGGACCCGCAGGTGCCCAACTACCGCTGCTACACCATGCCCGACCCGGTCATGGAAAAGGGGCTGGTCATCGCCATCGAGCCGATGATCAACGCCGGTACCAAGCGCGTGGTCACCGCGCGCGACGAGTGGACAATCGTGACGGCGGACCGGGCCCTGTCGGCCCATTTCGAGCACACGGTCGCCGTCACCGCCGACGGCCCCCGCGTGCTCACGCAGCGCGGCACGGGCGTCGCGGCGTTCTAGACGACGAGGAGCGGAGGCTCAACGGATGGCCAAGGAAGAGGGAATCAGCGTCGAGGGGACGGTCGTCGAGGCGCTGCCGAACGCGATGTTCCGGGTCGAGCTGGAGAACAAGCACGTCGTGCTGGCGCACGTGTCGGGGAAGATGCGCATGCATTTCATCCGCATCCTGCCCGGCGACAAGGTGACGGTCGAGCTGTCCCCGTACGACCTGACGCGGGGCCGGATCACCTACCGCTACAAGTAGGAGCGAGGAGCGGCGCGGATCCGCGGGGCGGCGCGCCGACGGGAGGCATCACGATGAAGGTTCGCAGTTCGGTGAAGAAGATCTGCCCGAAGTGCAAGATCATCCGGCGCAAGGGCGTCGTGCGGGTGATCTGCGTGACCCGACGCCACAACCAGCGCCAGGGCTAGGGCCGGGCAGTCGGCCGCGGGGCGCCCCGGGCGCGGACGCGGCAAGACGGGAAGAAAGGAGCCATAGTGGCACGCATCGCCGGTGTGGATATCCCCAGTAACAAGCGGGTCGGCACGTCGCTGACGTACATCTTCGGCATCGGGCAGTACCGGGCCTCCGAGATCTGCGCCAAGGCCAAGATCGATCCCGAGACCAAGACGCGCGACCTCACCGAGGAGCAGACGCGCTCGATCATCGGGATCCTCGACAAGGAATACCAGGTCGAGGGCATCCTGCGGACCGAGGTCGCCATGAACATCCAGCGCCTGATGGACATCGGGAGCTATCGCGGGCTGAGGCACCGGCGCAAGCTGCCGAGCCGTGGCCAGAACACCAAGAACAATGCCCGCACCCGCAAGGGCCCGAAGGCCCGGCCCGGCGGCAAGAAGAAGTAGCCCCGGCGGGGATCCAGGAGGTAAGAAGTGGCGACTGCCAAGGACAAGCGGGTCAAGGCGCGCAAGGCCAAGCGCAAGAAGCTGGACTCCGTGGGCGTGGCTCACGTGAAGTCGAGCTTCAACAACACCCTCATCACCATCACCGACCTGCAGGGCAACGCGATCACGTGGTCCAGCGGGGGGCACCAGGGCCGCTACAAGGGCTCGCGCAAGAGCACCGCGTTCGCCGCCCAGTTGGCCGCGCGGTTCTGCGCGCAGGAGGTCATCTCCGGCGGCATGCGCAAGGTCGAGGTGTGGGTGAAGGGGCCGGGTTCGGGCCGCGAGGCCGCCATCCGCAGCCTCAAGGCCGAGGGCCTGGAGGTCACGCGGATCAAGGACTGCACGGCGATCCCGCACAACGGCTGCCGGCCCAAGAAGCGCCGCCGGCTCTAGTTCACAACGACGGGCCGTGCGGGGCGACAAGGCGCCGCCGCCGGCCGGGAGGTTCGATCGATGGCCAGGTACACCGGGGCAAAGTGCAAACTTTGCCGTCGTGAGGGGATGAAGCTCTTCCTGAAGGGCGAGCGCTGCTTTTCCAGCAGCTGTGCCATTGAACGCCGGCCGTACGGGCCCGGCGAGCATGGCCGTCGCCGCGGGCGTAAACCCTCGGACTACAAGCTTCAGCTTCGTGAGAAGCAGAAGGTCCGTGCGATCTACGGCGTTCTCGAGCGCCAGTTCCGCCTCTATTTCGCGGAGGCGAACCGGCGCAAGGGCGCCACGGGCGAGAACCTCTTCAACCTTCTGGAGAAGCGTCTCGACAACGTCGTCTACCGCATGGGCTTCGCGCCCTCGCGCTCCGCGGCGCGCCAGCTGATCCGGCACAAGCACGTGCTGGTGGACGCCGACGTGTGCGACATCCCTAGCCGCCAGATGCGCATCGGCCAGACCGTGGCCGTCCGCGCCAAGAGCCAGAACGTGCCGCAGGTCGTGCAGTCGCTGAAGGACAACGCGAAGCGCGACCGCCTGCCGTTCATCGAGGTGGACGTCAAGAGGCTGGAGGGCCGCCTGCTGGCCGAGCCCCAGCTGAGCGATCTGCCCATCCCGATCCAGGAGAACCTGATCGTGGAGCTCTACTCGAAGTAAGACGCCGCCGAGCGGAAGGGATGGAGATAGCCATGAAGTGGGTCAACATGTTGATGCCGGAGGGCGTGAAGGTCCGGCCGGAGACGCGCACCGAGACCTACGCGGAGGTCGAGATCGCGCCCCTGGAGCGCGGCTTCGGCCATACCCTGGGCAGCGCGCTGCGCCGGACCCTGCTCTCGTCGATCCACGGCCACGGCATCACGGCCGTGCAGATGGACGGCGTCAAGCACGAGCTGAGCACGATCCCCCACGTCCTGGAGGACGTGACGGACATCGTGCTGAACCTCAAGCAGGTGGTGTTCAAGCTGACCGACGCGCCGGCCCATTGGGCGCGCATCGACGCCACGGGCCCGGGCGTGGTCACCGCGGGCATGATGGAGGGGCACCCCGAGCTGCAGGTCGCCAACCCGGACCACGTGGTCTGCACGATCACCGAGAAGGGCGACTTCAGCGCGCGCATGTACGTCGACCTCGGCCGGAACTACGTGGACCGTGAATACCACACGATCCCCGACGAGGTGATCGGCGTCATCCGCATGGACACCAACTACTCGCCGGTGCGCAAGGTCAGCTTCCGGGTCGAGGACACCCGCGTCGGCCAGCGCACCGACTACGACAAGCTGGTGCTGGGCATCACCACCAACGGCGCGGTGCGCGCCGAGGACGCCGTGGGCTACGCGGCCAAGCTGCTGAAGGACCAGCTGCAGCTCTTCATCAACTTCGACGAGGCGCCGATCGACGCCCAGGAGATCGAGGTCAACGAGGAGCAGGACCGGCTGGTCGAGCTGCTGGCCCGCCACGTCGAGGAGCTGGAGCTGTCGGTCCGCTCGGCCAACTGCCTGAAGTCGGGCCACATCAAGACCCTCTTCGACCTGGTGACCAAGTCCGAGCAGGAGATGCTGAAGTTCCGCAACTTCGGCCGCAAGAGCCTCAACGAGATCGCCGAGATCCTGGAGGGCATGAACCTGACCTTCGGGATGAGCTTCGAACCCGAGACAGCCGAGCGGGTCCGGGAGAAGACCGGCGACTAGCCGGGCAGCCCGCCCGGCGCGCGGAAAGCCGCCGCCGGCCGACGGATAAAGGATGGATGAGTCATGCGCCACAACGTCAGCGGCCGGAAGCTGAACCGCTCCCCGGCCCACCGCAAGATGCTGTACCGCAACCTGGTGACCGCGCTGTTCAAGCACGAGCGGATCCAGACGACGGTGCCCAAGGCCAAGGAGGCCCGCATCGTGGCCGAGAAGCTGATCACCTTCGCCAAGAAGGGCGATCTGCACTCGCGCCGCATGGCGGCCCGCAAGCTGAACGAGCCCGAGGTGCTGCAGAAGCTCTTCGCGGAGATCGGCCCCCGCTACGCCGAGCGCCCGGGCGGCTACACGCGCATCATGCGCATGGGCCCGCGCAAGGGCGACGCGGCGGAGATCGCGATCCTCGAACTGGTCGACGGCACGGCCAGGCCGAAGGTCAAGGACACCATGAAGCGCAAGCGGGCCCGCCGCGTCCTCGAGCAGGAGGAGAAGGCGGAAGCCCAGGCGGCCATGCAGGAGGCCCACGACGCGAAGGTCGAGGCCGAGGAGGCCGCGGCCGACGGGACGGACGAGGAGAAGAAGGGGGACTGAGGTTCCCGTCTCGCCACCCGGCGCCTACGGGGTGGACCGGCTGACTGCCGGTCGGCCCGACCGAGACCGCCGGTGGTGCTCGTCCCGCACCGGAGCCCCCCGGCCCAGAGGCCGGGGGGCTCGCGATCACCCGGCCCCGGCGGCATCTCCCGGCTTGCCCGCTCCGCACCCATCGCCTACCTTGAACCCTGACTGCACCTTGGTGGCGGCCCCCCGCCGCGCCGCCCCTCGCCGTCCCCGCCGGGCCGGCCCGACCACTGCTCCGGAGGATCGATCCATGCCAGCAAGGACGCTGCTCACCGCCGGCATCACCGGTGTGGGGATGAGCTTTCCCGAACGCCGCCTGACCAACGCCGAACTGGAGTCCATGGTCGAGACCAACGACGCCTGGATCGTCGAGCGGACGGGCATCCGCGAGCGGCGCATCGCCGAGCAGGGCGTCGGCGCCTCCTTCCACGGCGCCAAGGCGGCCGAGCAGGCGCTCGAGCACGCGGGCCTCAAGCCGACGGACATCGACCTGATCATCGTGCCCACGGTCACGCCGGACATGCTGTTCCCGGCCACCGCCTGCATCATCCAGGACCTGCTGGGGGCGGACAAGGCCTGGGGCTACGACATGGAGGCCGCCTGCAGCGGCTTCATCTTCGCCCTGCAGGCCGCCCGGGCCCAGGTCGAGAGCGGCTTCGCCCGCCGCGTGCTGGTGATCGGCACCGAGATCATGTCCGCCATCACCGACTACACCGACCGCAACACCTGCATCCTGTTCGGCGACGGCGCGGGCGCGGTGGTGGTCGAGGCGATCGAGCCGGCCCGCGTGGGCATCATCGACGCCATCCTGCGCATCGACGGC
>JBHEPC010000101.1:0-3055 GCA_046260475.1 Candidatus Krumholzibacteriia bacterium
GGCGGGCGCCCTGGCCCTGCGGCGGCGGGCCCTGCAACCGGCCGCCGCCGCCACGCGGCCCACCGCCCGGGACCTGGCCCCCGAGGGCGCGGTGTCCCGCTGGAGTGCCGCCGAGGCCGCGGCCCCGGGTCCGGCGCAACGTCCGGCCGCGCCGGTGCTGCCCTACAAGTCTCCCGTGGACTTCGAGGACGTCTCGGCCGCCGTGGACCAGATGACCGTCGACATGAGCACCATCGCCGCCAGCACCGAGAAGATGCGCACGGCCATCGATTCGGTCGGCGTGGCGCTGCAGGGCATGATCTACAGCCTGCAGGATCTGGGCGACGACACCGCCGAGGGCTACCGCCTGGTGCGCGGCGCCAACAACGCCGCCGGCTACACCGCCGAGGTGGCGGGCGAGCTGGCCCAGAGCGTCAAGGAGATGGGCAACGTCGTCTCGCGCGTGACCCGGCTGGCGCAGAACTGCCGCCACACCGCCGCGGCCATCGACCAGGAGGCCGAACAGACCGGCCGCACCGGCGCCGCCTTCACCGGCGCCGTCTCCGGCCAGGTCAAGACGCTGGCGGCCCAGACCGCCAATGCGACGGCCGAGATCGAGCACACCGTCTCCCAGATGCTCGCGCGCACCCGCGAGTACGAGGAGGCCGTGGGCCAGATCCTCAAGCACGTCAGCGCCATCCACAAGGTGAGCCAGCACCTCGGGCAGGTCGTGCTCGATCCACCAGCCAACGCCGTGGTGGGCGCGCCTCGCCCGCGGACCCGGGTGCTGGAGCCCGCCGCCGCCGCGGCCTACGCCCCGGCCGCCGGGGAGCCCGCGGACCTCGCCGACACCCCCGAACCCACCGCGGACGAATGGGCGGCCCGGACCGCCGAGGCCATCGAGGATGTGGCCGAGCCGCAGGCAGCACCGGCACCCGCGCCGCAAGCGGCGCCAGCCGCGGCCGCGGCGCCGCCGCCGGCCATCGACCCGAACGCCGACGAGATGCCGGCCTACACCAAGCCGAAGGTGACCTTCTCCCTGAACGACCACGGCGCCGACACGCCGCCGCCGGCCCCGGCCACGGCGGAAGAGGCGGCCCCCCCCGCGCCTGCTCGCCCCAGCGTCTTCATGCTGAACCGGCCGAAGCCGGCGGTGGCGGACCTGGGTATTCCCGGCGACGCGCCTGCGCCGGCCAAGGCCGCCACCACGGACCCGGACCCGGCCCTCGACGATGCCGCGGCCAGCTTCGGCGCCAGCGTCGGTCCGGTGCCCGCGCCCGAGCCCGCACCCGAGCCCGCCGCCGCACCACCGGCGGAACCCGCGGACGAGAGCGAAGCCGAAGCCGAAGCCGAACCGGCCGCCGCCACCGCGGCCGACGACGCCGGGTCCGAGCCCGCCGTCTCGGACGGCCCGCGCCCCAACATCTTCATGCTGAACAACCCCGGCCAGACCCCCAAGCCAAGGGTGAGCGTCTAGCACGAGCCCCCCCGGGACGACGATCCGGACCGGGCCGACCGGTCCGGATTCGTGTATGATGGGCGCCGCCGCCGCCTGCAGGATCCAGCTCCGGGAGGACCCATGGACGCCGCCGAATTCCGCCGCCACGGCCACGACCTGGTCGACTGGATCGCCGAGTACCTGGAGACCAACGAGAAGCTGCCGGTGATGGCCCGCGTCGAGCCGGGCGCCGTCGCCGCGCGCCTGCCGGACGCCGCCCCCGAGGAGGGCGAGTCCATGGACACGATCCTGGCGGACTTCCGCCGGGACATCCTGCCGGGCGTGACCCACTGGAACCACCCCCGCTTCTTCGCCTACTTCCCCGCCAACAACAGCTATCCGTCCATCCTGGGCGAGCTGCTCTCGGCCGGGCTGGGGGTCAACGCCATGCTCTGGCAGACCAGCCCGGCGGCGACGGAACTGGAGCAGGTGGTCATGGGGTGGCTGGCCGATCTGGTGGGGCTGCCGGCGGGCTTCCACGGCTGCATCCAGGACACGGCCTCGACCGCGACCCTCACGGCGCTCGTCTGCGCCCGCGAGCGGAGCACCGCCTTCGCAGTCAACGCCGAGGGCTTCGGCGCGGCCGGGCCGCTGCGCATCTACACCTCCCGGGACGCCCACAGCTCGGTGATCAAGGGCGCGCGCATCGCCGGCTTCGGCGACGGCAACGTCGTCCTGGTGGACGTGGACCAGGAACGGGCGATGGACCCGGCCGACCTGGAGCGCCGCATCGCCGCGGACCTGGCGGCGGGCCTGGTGCCCTGCTGCGTGGTGGCCACCGTCGGCACCACGGGCGCGACGGCGATCGACCCCCTGCCCGTCATCGGCCCCATCGCCGCTCGCCACGGCCTGTGGCTGCACGTGGACGCGGCGCTGGCCGGGACGGCGGCCATCGTGCCGGAGCTGCGCTGGATCCTCGACGGCGTCGAGCATGCCGACTCCCTGGTCTTCAACCCCCACAAATGGATGTTCACCAACTTCGACTGCTCGGCCTGGTATGTGAAGGACCCGGCCCACCTGGAGCGCACCCTGGCGATCGACCCCGAGTACCTCAAGACGGACCAGGACCAGCTGGTGCGCAATTTCCGCGACTGGGGCGTGCCCCTGGGCCGCCGCTTCCGCGCGCTGAAGCTGTGGTTCGTGCTGCGCAGCTTCGGGGCGCGCCGGCTCCGGGAGATGGTGGCCGCCCACATCGCGCTGGCGCAGGAGTTCGCCGGCTGGATCGATGCGGCCGACGGCTGGGAGCGCCTGGCGCCGGTGCCCCTGAACACGGTGTGCTTCCGCCTGCGGCCCGCGGGCGCGGACCTGGAGACCTGCAACCGCCTGAACAAGGCGCTGCTGGACCGGGTCAACAACGAGGGGACGATCTACCTGACCCTGACCAAGCTGGACGGCGTGACCACCCTGCGGCTGGCGGTGGGGCAAACGAAGACCGGGCGGCGGCACGTCCAACAGGCGTGGGAGGTGCTGCAGCGGGAGGCCGCGGGGCTGGAACAACGCTGAACGATGCCGAGGGATCTTCCGCCGGACAAGCGCCCGCAGGCCAGGACCATTGAAGCGGGCCCACCCCTGTGATAT
>JBHEPC010000110.1:0-2761 GCA_046260475.1 Candidatus Krumholzibacteriia bacterium
CCACAACACCTTCAGCGGGTGCTGGTTCGTGGGCAACGAGGCGCCCCTGGGCGGCGCGGTCTACGTTTTGAACCGGAACGAGTGGGCGAACTGGGGAACGCGGTTCCACCGCTGCACCTTCCACGCGAACCGCTCGCCCCAGGGTTCGGCCTTCGCCCTGAGCGAACTGCCGGCGATCAGCAGCTACAGCATCGAGAACTGCCTGATCACCGGCGGCGTGGGCGGCGAGGCTGTGCACATGGGCGCCGCCGACGTGATCGCCGTCACCTGCACCGACATCTGGGGCAACGAGGGCGGCGACTGGACCGGCCCCCTGGCGCCGCGGCTGGGCCAGGACGGCAACATCCGCCTGGCCCCGTTCTACTGCGACGCCGACGCGGGCGACTTCCACCTGACCGGCAACTCGCCCTGCGCGCCGGCCAACGCGGGCGCCTGCGGCCAGATCGGCGCCTTCGGCGTGGGCTGCCCCGCCCGCCGGGACTTCTTCGTCATCTATCCGGGCACCAGCCTGACAGTGGCCGGCTACGCCTGGGCCGACTACGACGGGGACGGCGCGCCGGACCTCTACTACGCCGACGAGCAGCCCCGCCTGCTGCGCAACCTGGGCGGCGGCGCCTTCCTGGAAGTGACCGACGCGGTCTTCCCCGCCGGCACAACCGCCGGCGGCGCCGCGGCCTGGGGCGACCTGGACAACGACGGCGACCCGGACCTGGTGCGCCTGTCGGGCGCCGGCGAGGGCGACCTGGACGAGGTGTGGGAGAACCTGGGCGACGGCAGCCTGGTCCGTCGCGTGGCCGAGTCCTGGTGCCCGGGCCGGGGGCGGTCGGTGGTGCTGGTGGACAAGAACGGCGACGGCCTGCTGGACGTGTTCGTGGTCAAGGAGACGGACACCGACACGGGCCTGCGGCTGATGCACAACCAGGGCGGCTGGCACTTCCGCGACGCCACCCAGCCCGGCTTCGAGACCAATCCCGGGCCGGCCGGCGACACCGCCTGGAGCGACTGGGACAACGACGGCGACCCGGACCTGGTGCTGGCCAACCTGGGGGCGCCGGACCGGCTGTACTGGCGCAACGTGATGATCGCCTACATCCCGCAGGATTTGCCCGCGCTGGGCACGGACCAGACCCACGCCGCCGCCTGGGTGGACGCCGACGGCGACGGCCGCCTGGACCTGTTCCGCGCCGCCGGGCCGGACGGGGCGCGGCTGCATCTGGGCGACGGCGCCGGCGGGTTCGTCGAGGCCACGCCGGCCGCCTGGGGCCCGGACGCCTGCATTGCCGGGGCCTGGGGCGACGCCGACAACGACGGCGACCTGGACGTGATCCTGTGCGGCCCGGAGCGGGCGGTCGCCCTGTTCCTGAACGACGGCGCCGGCGAGTTCACGGCCCACGCCGATCCCGTCCTGGCCGCCGAGACGGGCGTGGCCATGGCCGCCTGGGTGGACGTGGACGGCGACGGCCGCCTGGACCTTTGCCTGGCCGGCCCCGGCGGCCTGCGGATCGTCGCCAACGACATGGTGACGGGCAACACCTGGCTGGAGGTGACGCCGCTGCATCCGTCGGCCGCGTTCACCGAGGTGGGCGCGCGCCTCGAGGTGACCTGCGGCGGCCGCGTGCAGGTCCGCGACTTCGGCCTGGGCGCCGGCGGCCGCGCCCAGGTGGCGGGCCCGGCCCACTTCGGCTGCGGTTCGGAGGCGGTCGCGGACGAAGTGCGCATCACCTGGCCCGACGGCACCGTCGACGTGCGCACCGGCGTGCCCACGGGGCAGGGCCTGCTGGTGGTCTGGGGCGAGGCCGCGCCGGCCGGCGTGGCGGACAGGACACCGTTCGCGGTCCTGGCGGCGTGGCCCAATCCGTTCAATCCGCGCACCGAGTTGGCGTTCACGCTGGAGCGGGCGGCGAGCGTCTCGCTGGTGGTCCACGACTCGGCGGGCCGCATCGTGCGCACCCTCATGGCCGGTCCGCGGACGTCCGGGCCCCACACCGTGGCCTGGGAGGGCACCGACGACGCGGGGCGCGCGGTGCCGTCGGGGGTGTACTTCGTGCAGTTGCGGGCCGCGGGGCAGGCAGAGGTGCGGAAGGTGACGCTGCTGCGGTAGGGCCGCCGGCGACCGCGGCAGGCGCGCGCTTCGGCGGACCGCTTGCCTGGACAGGCCGCGGGAAGGGCCCCCCGGGGGGCCCCGGAGGATGCATTCCGCGCCCGACCGCGTTATCCTCCCCGGCATGACCACCGGACAACGCGCCACCTACCTGGACCTGCTGCGGCTGGAAGCCCAGCCGCCGTCCCTCGCCGCCCTGGAGAGCCTCGTCACCGCCCACCTGGCGCGCCTGCCCTTCGAGAACGTCTCGAAGCTGGTCCGGGCCCGCCGCGGGCTGCCGCCGCGGCTGCCTACCCTGGACGAGTTCCTGGCCGCCGCCGCCCGCGACGGCACCGGGGGCACCTGCTACCTGCTGAACTCCGCGCTGAACGCCCTGCTGCGGGACCTGGGCTACGACGCCGTCCTGTGCGGCGCGGACATGGACCTTCCCGACGTGCACCTGGTCAACGTGGTGCGCCTGGACGATCGGCCCTTCCTGGTGGACGTGGGCTACGGAGCGCCGTTTTTTCGGCCGCTGCCCCTGGACGAGACGCTGCCCCAGCACCTGGCCAGCGGTGTGGAGGAGTGGGTGCTGCAGCCGGCTGATGCGGACGGGCGCCACCGCCTGGACTATCTGCGCCAAGGCGAGCGCCTGCACGGGTACGCGGTGGCGGCGCGGCC
>JBHEPC010000131.1:0-5037 GCA_046260475.1 Candidatus Krumholzibacteriia bacterium
GGAAGTGTCCGAGGGCCTGCTCATGCTCGTGGAGCCGGGCAACGGGCCCCAGTACGCGCTGCTCGTCGACGAACTGCTCGGCAAGCAGCAGGCCGTGATCAAGTCGCTGGGTCACGGCATCGGCGAGGTGCCCGGCATCTCCGGCGCGGCGATCCTGGGCAACGGGTGCGTCGGGCTGATTCTCGACGTGGGCGGCATCCAGCGCCTGTCCCAGCAGAGTGCGTCGGCGGCGGCGGTCTTCTGACCGGCACCGGCGCGTCATCGACACAACGACGGAGGAACCGAAATGACCGCAACGGCCCAGATCGCGCAGACCGCGGCGAAGAACCTCGGCGGCGAGTACTTGACGTTCATCGTGGCGGAGGAGGAGTACGGTCTCGAGATCCTCAAGGTCCGCGAGATCATCGGCATGATGGAGATCACCAAGGTGCCGCGCACGCCCCACTTCGTCGAGGGCGTGATCAACCTGCGCGGCAAGGTGATCGCGGTGGTGGACATCCGCCGCAAGTTCGAGCTGGAGACCGTACCGGTCACCGACGAGACCTGCGTCATCGTGGTCGAGGTCAACGGCACCGAGATCGGCCTGATCGTCGACCGCGTGTCCGAGGTGCGCCACATCGAGCAGGCCAACATCGAGGACGCCCCGTCCTTCGGCGCGCTGCTGGACGCCGAGTTCCTGCTGGGCATCGGCAAGACGGCCGAGAACGTGATCATGCTGCTGGACATCGGCCAGGTCCTGGCGGACGTGGCGCGGGCGAAGATCAGCGACACGCAGGCCGGCTAGCCGGCCGGACGGGACGGAAGGACGCCATGGCCACCGCGACCCCCGTACGGGAGTTCCAGCTGACGAACGAGCAGTTCGAGACGATCCGCTCGCTCGTGCGCCGGATCGCCGGCATCAGCCTGGGCGACGGCAAGCGCGACCTGGTGCGCTCGCGCCTGAACAAGCGTCTGCGCACCCTGGGTCTCGCTTCCTACGCCGAGTACATGGAACTGGTGCGCGAGGACCGTTCCGGCGGGGAGATCACCCACCTGCTGGACGCCATCTCCACCAACGTGACGCACTTCTTCCGGGAGCCGGCGCACTTCGAGTACCTGGGCGAGCTGCTGAAGGCCCGCGCTGCGGGCGGCGCTGTGGGCGGCCCGGGGCGGCGCCTGCGCATCTGGAGCGCGGGCTGCTCGTCGGGCGAGGAGCCGTACACCATCGCCATGACGGTGTCCGAGGCCATGGGCAGCCTGGCGGGCTGGGACGTCAAGGTCCTGGCCACCGACATCTCCACCAACGTGCTGGCCAAGGCGCAGCGGGGCGTGTACCCGGCCGAGGCAGTGGCCAAGATGCCCCGTCCGCTCGTGGGGAAATATTTCGACACGCCGGGCCGCCGGGACCAGGGCGATTTCGCCGTCCGGCCGTCGCTGCGCGGCCTGGTGCACTTCGGGCGCCTGAACCTCATGGGCGCCTGGCCCATGCGCGGCCCCTTCGACGCCATCTTCTGCCGCAACGTGATGATCTACTTCGAGAAGTCCACCCAGGCGGAGCTGGTGCAGCGCTTCGGCGAACTGCTGGGGCCGGACGGGCTGCTGTTCATCGGCCACTCCGAGAACCTCACGGGGTTCACCCACGGCTTCCGGACGGTCCGACCCACCGTCTACCGCAAGGCGGCCTGAGGGGGATGGCGTGACGGGCACCAAGCACGTGGTCGGTGTTTCCGACATGAAGCTTGCCCGGACCGAGGGTGACATCATCGTCACCCATGCCCTGGGCAGCTGCCTGGGCATCGTGCTCTACGACCCGATCGCCAAGGTCGGGGGCATCCTGCACGCCATGCTGCCCCAGGCCAGCGTCAACCCCCAGAAGGCCGAGGCCAACCCCTTCGCCTTCGTCGACGTCGGCATGCCCGCCTACATCCGGCAGGCGCTCGCGGCCGGGGCCCACAAGAGCCGTTTGGTGGTCAAGGTCGCCGGCGGCGCGGCGATGAACAACGGCGCGGACATGTTCGCCGTGGGCAAGCGCAATTTCCTGATGCTGCGCAAGGTACTGTGGCAGCAGGGCCTGATGATCCGCAACCAGGATGTCGGGGGCACGATCTCCCGCACGCTCTACCTGGAGATCGCCACCGGCCAGACCTGGATCGTCTCGAGGGGGGAAAAGTGGAGTTTGTAACCGGACCCGTCCTCGCCGACGAGATCGGCGGCATCGAGTCGATGCCCGCGGCCGTGGCCCGCCTGGCCGCCATGCTCGACGACCCGGACGCCGACGCCTCGACGCTGGCTCGGGTGCTCGAGCTGGACGCCCGGCTGACCGGGGACGTGCTGCGCCTGGCCAACTCGGCCTGGTCCCAGCCTACGCAGCCCATCCTGACCGTGCGCGACGCCGTGCTGCGCATCGGCGGCGCGGTGATCCTCAAGCTGGCGGTCGGCAGCTGCGCCGCGCCGCAGCTGGCGAGGGCGTCGGCGGGCTACGATCTGGCCGCGGGCGAGCTGTGGCGCCACAGCGTGGCCGCGGCCCTGGCCGCCGAGCGGATGCAGCAGTACGCCACGGCGAACATCCCGGGTGCGGCCTTCACCGCCGCCCTGCTGCACGACATAGGCAAGGTGCCCCTGAACCGCCGGCTGGGCGACGACGGCCTGCGCCGGCTCTGGGCCCTGGTCGAGGACGAAGGCCTGTCGCCGCTGGCGGCGGAGCGCCGCCTGCTGGGCACCGACCACGCCCAGGCGGGTGAGGCCGTCGCGCGCGAGTGGGGCCTGCCGGACCTGCTGGCCGAGGCCGTCGGTTCGCACCACGATCCGGACGCCGAGCCTTCGGTCATGACCGACGCCGTGCACGTGGCCAACCTGGTGGCGAAGTTCATCGGCGTCGGCCTGGGCGCCGACGGCATGGACGTGAACATGAGCGATGCCGCGGCCCATCGCCTGGGCCTGACGAGTGGTCGCCTGGAGGGGCTCTGCGCGGACGTCGCGTCGGGCCTGCCCGATGCGCTCGGACTGTTCGAAGGAGCTTCCCATGGGGCTTAGGGTGCTGATCGTCGATGACAGCGTCGCGATGCGCAGGATGATCGTGCGGGCGCTGGGGATGACGGGTCTCGGGATCGGGGAGATCCTCCAGGCGGCGGACGGCCAGGAAGGGCTCGCCACCATCCTGTCGCGGCCCGTGGACCTGGCGCTGGTCGACATCCACATGCCGGTGATGCGTGGTCCGGACATGATCCGCCGCGTGCGGGAGACGCCCGCGGTGGCCGGCCTGCCGTGCGTCGTCGTCTCGTCCGAGAGCAGCGAGTCGCGCATCCGGGAGATGGCCGGCCTGGGCGTCTCGTTCGTCTGCAAACCCTTCACTCCCGAGGATTTGGCCGCCGTGATCGGTGAGGTCCTCGCGGGCGCGGCGCCCACCGCCGCCGGGCCGGTGGCCGAGGCACCGGCCGAAACCGCCGCCCTGATCGACCAGCTGGGGCGGCAGGTGCTGGAAACCATGGCCTTCGCGTTCATCGTCGACGCGGCCGACGCGCCGCCGGTGGGCCCGGGTCTGCGCATCCGCTCGCGCATGCCCTTCCGCGGGCCGTTCGCGGGCGAGATCACCATGGCCATGCCCATCGAGGCCCTGAGCGAGCTTGCGGACAACATGCTGGGCGTCGACGACGAGCCGGTCGCCAAGCGGCAGATGCTCGACGCCCTCGGCGAGCTGACGAACGTCTTCGGCGGCAACCTCCTGGCCGAGCTCACGCGGGGCGAGGGGAAGTTCGAACTGCAGCACCCGGAGGTGTCGGAGTACGCCTCCGCGGCCGGGGACGACCTGGACGAGACCTACACCACGCGGATCCATTTCGGCGACGGCTGGGTCCGCATCGGGCTGAAGCTGGGCGGCCCCGTGGTGGCCGAACTGGTTCCGGGCGGGAGGAGCGACTGATGGCACGGAGGATCCGGGTGCTGGTCGTGGACGATTCGGTGCCGGTGCAGAAGATCCTGACCAAGTACCTGGGCCGGGAGCCGGATATCGAGGTCGTGGGGACGGCGACGGATCCGTACGTGGCCCGGGACAAGATCCTGACCCTGCGGCCGGACGTGCTGACCCTGGACGTGGAGATGCCGCGCATGGACGGCCTGCAGTTCCTGGAAGTGCTGATGCGCCGGGCGCCCATGCCGGTGGTCCTGCACAGCTCGCTGGCCGCCACCGGCGGCCCCACCTGGCTGCGGGCCATGGAGCTGGGCGCCGTGGACGCGGTCTGGAAGCCCCGCACCGCCGAGCAGCTGGTGCAGCGCACGGGCCTGCTGGCCGAGAAGATCCGCCTGGCGGCGGGCGCCCGGGTCAAGCGGCTCGTCGACCCCGCGACGGCGTCGGCGCGGCCGGTGCCCTCGCGCCACGCGCCCCGCCTCGGTCGCCCGGGCCTGCTGCTGATCGGCGCTTCCACCGGCGGCCCGCCGGCGGTGGAGAGGGTGATCGCGGCGCTGCCCGCCTCGGCGCCGCCGACGCTGGTGGTCCAGCACATGCCCAAGCTGTTCACGGGCGCCTTCGCCAAGCGCCTGGACGAGCGGGCCGAGGTCTGGGTCGTCGAGGCCGCCGGCGGCGAGAAGCTGGAGGAAGGCCACGTCTACATCGCGCCCGGCGACCGCCACCTGGTGGTCCAGAAGGCGGGCCTCGAGCTGCGCACGCAGCTGAACGACGGGGAGAAGGTGCACTCGTGCCGCCCCGCGGTCGACATGCTCTTCGAGTCGGTGGCGCGCCTGGGCACCGCCGACGTGACGGCGGTCGTGCTGACGGGCATGGGCGCCGACGGCGCGGCGGGACTGCTGGCCCTGCGCGGGAGCGGCGCGGTGACCCTGGCCCAGGACGAGGCCTCGTGCGTGGTCTACGGCATGCCCAAGGCGGCCTTCGAGGCCGGCGGGGTCGAGCACGTCCTGTCCCTGGACGACATCGCCGCCAGCCTGGGCGCCGCCTGCCGCGGCGCCGGCGTCGCGGGCTGAGACATCGAACGCAACAGCAAGGAGCGAAAACACATGGAAGTCCTGGAAGGCAGGCTCACGGAACACGTCGAGACGGTCCTGTGC
>JBHEPC010000173.1:0-3332 GCA_046260475.1 Candidatus Krumholzibacteriia bacterium
CCCGCCGCAGGAACAGGCTCTCGCGGGCGGGCTCCGCCGCGGCCGACGCCGCCGGCGGGGGCGGCGGGGGCGGCGCTGCGGAGCGGGACAGGAAGCCCTCGTCCCGGGCCACGGTGGTGCCGGTGGTGCGGTCGGGGCCGCCGTCGGCGGCGATGAAGGCCAAGGGCGCAGGTTCGGGCGCGGCCTCGGCGGCCGTCTCCGGCTCGGGGTCGTGCTCGAAGACGAAGGGCTCGGCCACGGGGGCCGGTTCCGGATCCGGCTCCGGATCCGGCTGCGTTGCGGCGGCCGTCGCGGGTTCGGGTTCGGGCGCGGGCTCCGGTTCGGCCGCGACCCGCGGCTCGACCCGCGCCGCCTCCGAAGCGGCCGCTGCCTGCGCGACCCGCGCCGCGGGCCGGGTCGTCTGCCCGCCGCGGAAGCCGGTGGCGATGACCGTCACCTGCAGGGTGTCGCCCTGGGACTCGTCGATGCCGTAGCCGAAGATCACGTGGGCGTCGGGGCCGGCGGCGTCCTGGATGAACTCCATGGCCTGGGCCGTGTCCTGCAGGTTCACCTCGGCGCCCAGCACGTTGACCAGCACCGCCTGGCTGCCGGCGATGCTCACGTTCTCCAGCAGCGGCGAGCTGATGGCCTGCTGCGCCGCCTTCAGGGCGCGGTCCTCGCCGCCGGCGCGGCCGGTGCCCATCATGGCCTCGCCCATGCCCCGCATCACCGTCGAGACGTCGGCGAAGTCCAGGTTCACCTGGTCGTGGCGCGAGATGATCTCGTAGATGCCGCGGGTGGCTTCGTAGAGCACGTTGTCGGCGATGCGGAAGGCCTCGTGCATGCTCGTGTTCGGGGGCACCACCTCCAGCAGGCGCTGGTTGGGGATGGTGATCAGCGTGTCGACGGCGGCGCGCAGGCGCGCGATGCCCTCGTCCGCCTGGGCCGTGCGCACGCGCCCCTCGAAGGCGAACGGACGGGTGACGATGCCCACGGTCAGCGCGCCCTGCTCGCGGGCGATCTCGGCGATCACCGGCGCGGCGCCGGTGCCCGTGCCGCCGCCCATGCCGCAGGTGACGAACACCATGTCGGCCCCGTGCAGGGCCGCGGCGATGCGCTCGCGGTCCTCCTCGGCGGCGGCCGCGCCCACGGCGGGCTTGCCGCCCGAGCCCAGGCCCTTGGTGAGCTGGGCGCCGATCTGCATGGCGTTGTGGGCGGGGGAGCCCTTCAGGGCCTGCAGGTCCGTGTTGACGGCGAGGAATTCCACGCCCGTCAGACCCGCTTCGATCATCCTGGCCACGGCGTTGCCGCCGGCGCCGCCGATTCCGGCGACCTTGATGTCGGCCAGCCGCTCGGCTTCCTCGGCGAATTCGAACATCATGGCACCCGCCTCCTCCGTGAGTTGGGCCGTCCCCGCGCCTCCTGCCCGACCGGGGCGAGCCGGCGACCGCGCGGGATGATGCCGTCCTGGCGCCGCGGGGCCGCAGATCTGGTGGTGTGATTCCCTTCGTAACACAATCTGTCGGGGTCGCCAAGGAAAAAACGACCCTGCCGCTTCGATTCCGTCGCCCGGAACCCGGCCGGGCTCAGGCCTGGGTTCAAGCCTGGGCTCAGGCCCGCGCCGCGGCCGCCCGCCCGGCGCCGTCGCCCTCGTCCTGGTCCCCGTCCCGGGGCCGGTCCCGGCGCAGCATGCCCCGCAGGCGGCCCAGCAACCCGGGGCCGGTGCCCCGCGGGCCCACCGCGTCGGCGGCCTCGACCGTGTCGCGGGCCACGCACAGGCTCAGGCCCACCACGGTGGCCCACTGGCCCTTGGGCAGGCGGTCGGCGCCGCGCAGGCCCGGCGGCAGCCAACGGCACTCGGTGGGCAGGTCGAAGATCTCCTCGCAGAGCTGGGCGCTGCCCCGGCAGCGGGATCCGCCGCCGGTGAGGATCACGCCCGCGGCCAGGCGCGACAGCTCGCGCCGGTCGCCGAAGTCCTTCTTCACGTGGGCCAGGATCTCCTCGAAGCGGGGCTCGAGGATGGCGGCCACGATGCCGGGCGTCTCCTCGGGGCGTTCCTCCTCGAAGAGCACCTCGACCGGCACCGCATCGACCAGGCTGCGCAGCACCACGCCGCGCAGGCGCTTGACCTTCTCGGCCTCCTCCAGCGGAACGCGCAGGCCGTGGGCCAGGTCGTTGCTCAGGTGGTGGCCGCCCAGGGGCACCGAGCCGCTGGCCACCACGGCGCCCTTGCGGTAGACCGCCCAGGTGGTGGCGTGGCCGCCCACGTCCACCAGCATGGCGCCCTCCTCGCGCTCGGCGCGGGTGACCAGGGCCTCGCCCGCGGCGAGCACGTCCACCTCCTCGGCCAGGGGCCGGTACTTGGCGGTCTCGACGGCGTTCTCGATGTTGTGCAGCACGCTGCGCGAGCCGGTGATCAGGTGGGCCTGGATCTCCAGCTGGCTGCCCACGCGGCCGACCGGATCGACCACGCCGCGCACCCGGTCGACGGCGAACTCCACCGGCGTGACCGTCAGGATCTTGTGGTCGAAGGGGATGCCCATGGTGCGGGCGCGGCCGCGGACTTCCTCCACGTCGGCCGGGCGGATGGGCCGCGGCCCCGGGCCGATGGGCACCTGGGCGGTGGCGCGCACGCTGCGCAGGTGGCTGCCGCTGATGCTGTAGGTGAAGCCGGTGACGTAGATGTCGCAGTCGGCCTCGAGGGCGCGCATGACACGGGCGATGCAACGGCTGCCGGTGGCCAGGTCGACGAAGTCGCCGTCGTGGAAACCCTCGGCCTTCTCCTGGGCGCAGCCCACCACCTCGAGCTGGCCGCCGGGGCCGATCTCGGTGGCGAGGGCGCGGAACATCGTGGTGCCGAAGTCGCACGCGACGAGCAGACGTCCCTGGCTCATTACCGGCTCCTTCCGGTCCTGGCGGACTTGCTGGCGGGGGCGCGGCGGCCTTGCTCAGGACTGCGGGCCGTCGGGCCGGCGGACGGTGATCTTGTCGCGGAAGCGCAGGTCGACCTCGAGCCCCGGTTCGAGGTGGTCGCGGCCGACCATGTAGCGCTGCAGCCGGTGGGCGAACTCCTCCCGCCCTACCAGCAGCGTGCCCCGTCCCTCCTGAAGGACGATAGCGAATCCCTCGGCGCGGGCAACCACAAAATCGACCGGCACCGCGGTCTCCAGACCGGTGCTCTCGATCGCCGCCAGAACTTCCAGCACGCGCGGCAGTTGCGCCGGCTCCAGGCGGCGCGTGCCGTCGGGCTCGGCCAGGACCCTGACGCCCACCAGCACCGGCAGCCCCGGCGCGGGCAGCCGCTGCGGGAACGGCAGCACGCGGCCGTCGCCGACCAGCACGGCGGGCCCGCC
>JBHEPC010000199.1:0-3309 GCA_046260475.1 Candidatus Krumholzibacteriia bacterium
GCGCGGCGCAGACCCTTCCAGTTGAGGCTGTCGTTCAGCATGCGGTCGTCTCCCCGGCGTCGCGGGTGGGTGAAGCCGGGATCCTAGCGGTGCCAGTAGACGTTGTCCACCAGCACGAGTTGAGCGTCGGTGGTGCTCAGCACCATCTGGCCCAGGCTGCCCCAGTCCCAGCCCTCGGGCAGGGTAAAGGACCCGAGCGGAATGTCCAGGGACGACCAGCCGCCGCCCGTGAACGCGGGCGTGCTGGCCGCGTCCAGGATCAGGTCGGTGGTTTCCACCGAACCGGTGAGCGCCGGCGGGAACGCCACCAGCTTGATCTTGAAGTTCGTGCCGGCGGGGGCGTAGACGTCCAGGTGGAGGTGGGTCATGGCCGAGGCGTCGATGGGCGTGTCCGTGAAGTCGATGCCCACGAAGTTCAGGCCCGAGTACATCTTCGTCGCGTCGCCGGCCACGGCGTAGTCCTCCAGCCGCGCGGTCGAGCCGCCCCACTGGGTGTTCCAGGTGCCGATGGGCACGTCCGCGTAGGCGCCGCTGAACATGCTGATCACGTCGGCCGCCGGCAGCGTCGGCACCGGCGCCGGCACCGTGGGCGGCTCGTACCCGGTCACGGTGACGCGGCCGTTGACGTCCATGCCCCCGAGGGTGGCGGTCACCGTCGCGCTGCCGGTGCCCACCACGCGCACCGCGTCGCCGGCCACCCGGGCCACTGCGGCGTCGGAGGACGTGTAGTCGAAGTACGCCGGCGCGTGGCTGACCGGCACGAAGGCGCCGTCGACGCTGAAGATGGTGCGCGTGCCGGTGATGGCGACCGTCGAACCGGTGAAGTACTGGCGCGACACCGAGTCCATGATGGGCCGGAAGGGCTCGACGTTGCCCAGGCGCGCGAAACGGATCTCATCGAACCAGATGTTGTAGCCGTTGGGGAACTCGGGCTGCAGGCCCTCGGCGAACAGGAACAGGCCGCGCTCGCTCAGGAGCTTCGACGGCGACGGGATGGGCACGATGTGGAAGGTCCATTCCGGGCTCAGGGGCAGGTTCATGCGGCTGACGCCGTAGCGCGAGGTGCCGGTGTTGTCGTTGCCGAAACCCACCTCGTTCAGCAGCACCCGCGGCGCCGCGGCCGAGCCCGAATCGGTGCGCGCATAGAAGGTCAGGGCGTTGTAGTCGGCCAAATCGCGAGGCCCGCCCGAGGTCAGCACGCCGCCGGAGTAGGCGCCCAGGGCCGAGCCCGCCGGGGGGATGCTCACCTTCAGCGAGCGGGCGCCGTCGGGAGCGTAGCCCTCCCAGGCGTACACCGAATCCAGCGCGACGGCCGCGTAGAAGGTGCTGGAGAAGGCCTGGAAATAGACGTTCCGGCCCCAGTCGTCGTCGAAGACCAGGGGGTCGGTGTTGCCTCGCGCCGGGGCCAGGCCGGCGGCGTCGCGGTCGCTGCAGGCCGCAAGCGCCAGCAAGGGCAGGAGCGCCAGGGTCGGCGCGGCTCGTCGGTACAGGTTCACAGCGTGCCTCCCGGGCTGGGGCGCGGACCGCGGCCGCCGGCGGCGGTCGGCCGCGGGCGGTATCTTTGTACGGTTCCCGATCAAAGTATGGCCCAGGGGGCCGGGGGTGTCAAGACGTCGCGGTTGACGGCCCGCGCCCCGGTGGCCAAGATCGGCCGGGACGCCGGTTGTCCCCGGGAAAGCCCGGGCCCGCCGGCCCACCACGAAAGGACGACCATGGACGACTGTTCGCTGGACTTAGCCATCCCGCGCCTGGGCCCCGGGCGTTTCCGGTCGCCCATGCGGGCGATGCGCTTCGTGGGCGACGACGAGCGGGTGCTGCACCACACGGACGCCGCCGCGGCCGCGCGCCTGATCGCCGCGGGCACGCCCCTGCCCTCGCTGGAGCGGGCCGGCCCGCGGGAGCGGTTGTTCTTCGACCCCGCGACGATCGCCGCCGGCATCGTCACCTGCGGCGGGCTGTGCCCGGGCATCAACGACGTGATCCGCGCTGTCACCCTCAGCCTGCACCACCACTACGGCGTGCGCCGCATCCTGGGCTTCCGCTTCGGCTACGCGGGGCTGGTGCGGCGCCTGGGCCACGTGCCCCTGGAGCTGACCCCGGCGCTGGTGGAGACCATCGCCGAGCGGGGCGGCACCATCCTCGGCTCGTCGCGGGGCCCGCAGGACGTGGGCGAGATGGTCGACCGCCTGGCCGAACTGGGCGTGGGCATTCTCTTCACCATCGGGGGCGACGGCACCCTCAAGGGTGCGGCCGCCATCGCCGCGGAGGCGCGCCGGCGCGGCCTGGCCCTGGCGGTGGTCGGGATCCCCAAGACCATCGACAACGACATCGCCTGCCTGCAGAAGACCTTCGGCTTCGAGACCGCCGTCGAGGAGGCCCACCGCGCCGTCTACGCCGCCCACGCCGAGGCCACGGGCGCCCGCGACGGCATCGGCCTGGTCAAGGTGATGGGCCGCGACTCGGGCTTCATCGCCGCCTACACGGCGCTGGTGGACAGCCAGGTGAACTTCTGCCTGGTGCCCGAGACGCCGTTCACGCTGGACGGGTTCCTGGACGCGCTGGAGGCGCGCCTGGACCACCGCGGCCACGCCGTCATCGTCGTGGCCGAGGGCGCGGGGCGGGACCTGATGGACGGCACGGCGGTGCGCGACGCCTCCGGCAACGTGAAGCACGGGGACATCGGGATCTTCCTGCGCGACGCCATCCGCGCCCGCTTCGCCGCCCGGGGCCGCACGGCGCCCCTGAAGTACATCGACCCCAGCTACATCATCCGCAGCCAGCCGGCGAACACCCACGACTCGGTGCTGTGCCTGCTGCTGGGGCAGGACGCGGTGCACGCCGGCATGTCCGGGCGCACCGACGTGGTGGTCGGCACCTGGGCCGGCGAGCACGTGCACGTGCCCATCGCCCAAGCTACGCGGGCGCGGCGGACCATCGACCCCGAGGGGTGGCTGTGGGGCAGCGTGCTGGCCTCGACGGGGCAGCCGCGGCGGATGTAGGGCACCGGCGCCCGGGCTAGGGGGTCGGCGGCATCACCTTGCGCAGCAGCCAGATCCACACCGCGACGAACAGCCACAGGGCGAGCATGAGCAGGGTGTTGCCCTCGACGACGTCGGCGGCGTGGGTCAGGGTGCCCGCCCGGCCCAGGTCGAAGGCGGTCTTGGCCAGCAGCATACCCAGGACCGGCCAGGCGGTGCGGCGGAGGGCTTCGGCGAAGCTCCGGTTCATTGTGGACCTCCCGGCGCGGCGACCGGTTGCCGCGGGAAAACCGCGGCGCTAGCGATAGACAGCCTTCAGGCTGCTCCAGGT
>JBHEPC010000225.1:0-7842 GCA_046260475.1 Candidatus Krumholzibacteriia bacterium
GGTGCCGTACTGCCCGCCCCACAGCTGCAGTCCGTAGCCGTAGTAGCCGGTGTACGGGTAGATCCGCTCGATGGTGTTGCCGGCGATGGTGCCGCCGATCACGCCCACCTGGAACGGGGTGTACTGCAGGTCGTGGCACCAGTTGTCCAGGATCTGCACGTTGCCCAGCTGGCCCGCGTTGACGGTGCAGAACCCGACGCCGGGCACGCCGCCGATGGTGCCATCCAGCTCGTTGCCCTGGAAAACGCCGTCCACCAGGGGCGAGGCCGCCCAGAACAAGCTGTTGCCCATGACGTTGAAGCGGTTCCAGGAGATGTCCAGCCGGTCGTACGGGCCGCCTCCCGTGTAGATCGTGTGCTGGCCCTGGTCCATGAACAGGTTGAAGTCGACCGTCAGGTCCAGGTGGCTGCCGCCGCCGAACTGCACCACGCCCTGGGTGGTGGCCACGGCCGGGATGTCGAAGATGCAGTTGGTCAGGTGGAAATCGTTCGCGTCGGCGTAGGTGTCGATGATGCGCCCGCCCGAGCCGGTGAACATGAAACCGTCGACGGTGATGCCGTCGGCGGCGGGCACGACCGCGTGGGTCGTCGTGAGGATCGTCTCGGGCCCGCGCGCGCCCACCGTCTCGGTGGGGTGGGTGCCCACGGCCGGGTGGATGCCCGCGTTGGCGCCCAGCAGGGTCAGGCTCTTGGTCAGGTTCAGGGACTCGGCGTAGGTGCCGGGCCCGACGGCGATGGTGTCGCCCGCGCCGGCCAGGCCGATCACCTCGGTGATGGAGGTGTTCGTGCCCCAGGTCATGGGCACCGAGCCCAAGGGCAGCCCGTACCAGGGGCTGAAGGCCACGGGGCCGGTGACGGTCTCGGCCGCCTTGTCGGCGCCGGCGGCCGGCACGGTGGTCACCGGGGCGCTCTTGGGCAGGTCGAAGCCCGCCGGCGCGATGAGCGGCGCGCCGGGGCGGGTGCCCCCGGCCTTGGCGCCGACGATGGGCCCGCCCGGATCGCCCCAGTAGTTCAGGGGCGCGTCGATGGTCGTGGCGAAGAGGTTCGCGACCGCGCTGCCGGTGGTGTTGGTGAAGCTGCTGCCGGTGACGGAGAACCCGTGCACCGTGTTGGTGGCATTGCCGGAGAGGTCGGCCGCCCAGATGCCGTCGATCGCCGTGCCGTTGATCGTCAGGCCGGTGACCGTCACGTCCAGGTCGCCTTCGTCCCAGCCGGTGTAGACGCTGCCGCCCCAGGGGTCGATGCCGGTGCCCCAGACGTCGACCGCGTCGCCGGTGCTGCCGGTGATGGTGCAGCCGTCCAGGACCAGGTTCAGGTCCGACCCCGTGCCGGACAGCTGGGTGCCGAAGCTCCACTCGTTGCCCGTGAGGGTCAGGCCCTGGAAGGTCAGGTTCACCGGCACCGGGTGGTCGTACACCCAGCGCCAGTCGCTGTAGTTGACGCCCGACTGGCTGCCGGTGACGGTGTCGCCGGTCATGGTCACGTCGCCGCTTTCGAACAGCAGGATGCCCGTGCCGGCCCAGCCCTCGCCCGTGTAGCCGACGCCGGTGACCGCGTTGCCGGCGGTCGTGCCGGTGGCGCCGTAGGACAGCTGGATGCCATTGCCGGCGATGTCCGGCGTGGGGGCGGCGCTCACCTGGTTGCGCTCGACGGTGAACACCATCTGCGGGCCCATGACCAGGATGCCGCCCTTCTGGAAGATGGGCACCGTGTTGTCGCTGACGGTCACCGCGTAGGGGCCGCCCGCCATGCCGTGGCTGAAGGCCAGGCTCACCACCCGCTGGGCACCTGGGGCGGTCGGGTGGGTCACGTTGTCCACCGTGCAGTGGGTGACCGCGCCGCTGGCGTCGTGGAAGTGGATGCCGTAGAAGTTGTCCGGGCCGGTGTCGCGGCCGTCGACGGTCAGGCCGGTGATGGTGACCGCGGCACCGACGACGCCGATCACGGGGTCGATGGTGCGCGCCGCGCCGGTCCAACCGGTGGCGCTGTAAGTGGTGCGGTCCAGCGGGTCGGGAGCCTCGACGATGGTCAGGCCCACGCCGGCGCCGGTCAGGGTCAGGTTCTTGTCGATGTACAGCTGCTCGCGGTAGGTGCCCGCCGCGACGACGATCTCGTCGTTGGGCTGGGCGGCCGTGATGGCCGCGCCGATGGTCAGGTAGTCGCCGCCGCCGCCGCCGTCGACGTTGATGATGCCGGCGTGGGCCCAGCCGCAGCCGAGCATGACGGCGAGGATCGTCCCCAAAGCGATCTTCTTCATGATTCCCCCCTGGTTCTGGCATGGAGCGCGCCCGCAACGGATTGCACGGACGCGCGTTCGGGATGAACTCGGGATGAACTCGGGATGAAGGGCCGGATCCCGGCCCGGACGGACAGAAGGCGCGCGGCGGACCATGCGGATCGCTCACGGCAACGCCGGCCGCCTGCGGGGGCGGCACGGGCGGGGATCACGTTGTCCAACGTGACGGGCAGGCAAGACAATGGACGGTTCCCCCGATGCGAATCCCTCCGGATCCGGCCACGGGCCGTATCCGGTCGATGGTGCTATCGCAGGTGAGAACTCCGTTTCCCCCGACGATACGCTTCTTCGCCGCGATCGCGGCGTCATAGGCAGCGGGACACATGGCGGTCCCGCCTGGTCGTGAAATCGAGCCGGCCTGCGGATGTGAAGGCGTGGTGCAGCGGCTCAGGAGAGAGGATCCCAGATCCGTGACGGGTTGTCAACGGCCGGCCGCTTAGGTCGCGGTTTTTGTCGAACAAGGAGGGCTGATATCCTGATTGTGGGCCTAGGCGTTCTGCGGGGCCCAGCGCACCAGCGTCTCGCGCAGGCGGCGGGGATCGATGGGCTTGGTCAGGTAGTCGTCCATGCCGGCGTCGGTGCAGCGCTGGTGGTACTCGGCCAGGGCGTGGGCAGTCAGGGCGACGATGGGCACGTGCCCGCCGGCGGCGGCCTCGCGCTCGCGGATGGCCGCCGTGGTGGCGAACCCGTCCATCACCGGCATCTGCACGTCCATGAGGATCAGGTCGAAGTGGCCGTCCTGCCACACCTGCAGCACCTCGCGGCCGTTGCGAACGCGGGTGACCCGGCCGTCCAGCTTCTCGATCAGCAGCGTCGCCACCCGGGCGTTCAGGTCGTTGTCCTCGGCCAGCAGCACGTGCAGGGAGCAGGCCTCGCGGCCGCCGACGGTGGGCGGCTGCGGCGCCGCCAGGGCGGCGGCCTCCTCGGCCGGCGCCACCGGCAGCAGGACGGTGAAGGTGCTGCCCCGGCCCGGCTCGCTCTCCAGGGTCAGGGCGCCCCCCATCAACTCGACCATGCGGCGGGAGATGGACAGGCCCAGGCCGGTGCCGCCGAAGCGCCGGGTGGTCGAGCCGTCGGCCTGCTGGAAGGGCTGGAAGACCAGGGCCTGCTTCTCGGCCGCGATGCCCGCGCCCGTGTCGCTGACGGCGATGCTCACCAGAACGGTGCCGGTGCGGGTGGGCTCGGCGGTGACGGCCACGCCCACGCGGCCGTGCTCGGTGAACTTCACGGCGTTGCCCACCAGGTTGTTCAGCACCTGCCACAGGCGGTGCGGGTCGGTCAGGACGTGGCGCGGCACGCCGTCGGCGATCTCCAGTTCCAGGCGGTTGCCGCGGGCCTCGGCCGCCAGGCGCAGGGTGCGCACGGCGCGGCCGACGGTCTCGTGCAGGTCGCAGGCGGTGCGCTCGACCTCCATGTGCCCGGCCTCGATCTTCGAGAAGTCGAGGATCTCGTTGATCACGTGCAGCAGCGCCCGGCCGGACTGGCGCACGTCCCGCACGAACTCCAGTTGCTCGGCGTCCAGGGGGGTGTCCGCCAGCAGGTCGGTCATGCCGATGATGCCGTTGAGCGGCGTGCGGATCTCGTGGCTCATGTTGGCCAGGAAATCGCTTTTGGCGCGGTTGGCGGCTTCGACCTCGCGGTTGGCCACGGCCATGGCGTCGGCCCGGTCCTCCAGGGCCAGACGGTCCTGCAGGCCCTGGCGGAACTCGCTGTGGAAGAAGCGGCCCAGCACCAGCATCTGCAGCCAGTAGATGGTCACCAGCAGACCCATGCTCACGTAGCCGCCCTCGCCGAAGGAAATGAAGGCCACGGCGGCCGGCACCAGCAACACGGTGACGAAGCGGCGGAACAGCCCGATCCGCGGCGACAGGCTGCTGACCGAGCCGGCGGCGATGCCCGTGGTCGCCATCAGGCAGGCGATGGTGGTCCAATCCAGGCCGTAGTGCACGGCGACGGCGGCCATGGCCGTGCCCCAGGTGGCGGCGGTGGTGACCGTCAGCAGGCCGTACTCCCGTCGCCAGCGCGGGGGGGCGGCAGGGTAGAGGCGGTCGAAGCGCCGGCACAGGCCCAGGCGCAGCCAGCCCATGGCCAGCATCGCGGCCACGAGTGCGGCCGCCAGGGCGGGTGCGTCCCGGCGCAGGGCCGTGACCGCCACCAGGATCAGCGCGACCGGCACGTACATGAAGGCCACGCGCAGGGTGCGCCGCGCCAACTCGCGATCGACGCGGTGCTCCGTGACGGATGCGCTGGCGGCCGGGGCGTCGCTGGCCACGGGGTCTCTCCATCGCTGGTGGGGCCGGACGCCCGCCGTCGGGCTTGCCCGGGATGTTCCCGGGGATATCGGCCGGGGCAACTCTCCCTGTAGCTTCGAATTGGGCCAGCATCGGACCCGTCCTTGCATCGGCGAGCGCGGGGGCCCACCTTTGTCTGATGAACGGCGATCTGCACAGCCACCCGCGCGCGCATCCGCACGCCATCTTCAGGGACTGGACGGCCGAGATGCTGGTCACCGAGCTGAGCGACGACGACCGCAAGTGGGTCCAGGAACGCACCGAACTGCTCTTCGGGGGCGATTTCGTCGTCTCCCGGGACGAGGTCCACGACCCCCACCGCCTGCCCGGCTACATCGCCACCGAAGGGCCGGAGCGCATCGGCCTGGTGACCTACAACATCACCGGCGACGACTGCGAGATCGTCTCCATCGATTCCCTGTGCCAGTTCATGGGGGTCGGCACCCTGCTGCTGGAGAAGGTGGAGGAGGTGGCGCAGGCGGCGGGCTGCATGCGCCTGTGGGCCATCGCCACCAACGACAACCTCGACGCCCAGCGCTTCTTGCAGAAGCGGGGATTCGTGCTCAGCGCCGTGCGCCTGGGCAGCATGAGCAAGATCCGCCTGCTCAAGCCCAACGTGCCCAAGGTGGGGTACTACGGGATCCCGGTGCGCGACGAGATCGAGCTGACCAAGCCCCTGCCCCCCCGCTAAGCGCTCCCTTCGCTTGAGGTTTCGTCTGGTTTGCGCCCGGCATCAGGCATATTTCGTATCCATTATCAATTTCCAGACGGTTCCACGCCGAACCGGTGCTGTCCTTCCGGCCCCGATCGCGCTAGAATGGCCCCGGAGCGAACGTTGCAGGCATCCGGGCCCCGCCCCGCCCCGACAGGACCTGACCTCAAGCCGACGGAGGCTGTCATGACCGCACGCGAGAAGGTCGCCGCGCTGCGCAAACTTATGCAGGCCAACAAGATCCAGGCCTACTACGTCCCCAGCGCCGATCCTCACCAGAGCGAGTACCTGCCCGAGGCCTGGAAGCTGCGGTCCTGGCTGAGCGGGTTCACCGGTTCGGCGGGCGAGTTGGTCGTCGGCACGCGCAAGGCGGGTCTGTGGACCGATTGCCGCTACTACCTGCAGGCGACGGGCGAGCTGGACGGCTCCGGGATCGACCTGATGAAGACGGGCGAGCCCGCGACCCCCACCATGGAGCAGTGGGTGGCGAGCGAGCTCCGCCGGGGCCAGACCCTGGGCATGGACCCCACCACCGTGTCGGTGGCGGCGGCCATGCGCTTCGAGGAGGCCCTGGCGCCGGCGGGGGTCAAGGTCAAGTTCATCGCCCAGAACCTGGTGGCGAAGCTGTGGACCGATCGCCCGGAGCCGAGCCTGGCGCCGGTGGTCACCCACTCGATGCGCTTCGCGGGGGAGAGGGTGCGGGACAAGCTGGCGCGGGTGCGGGCCGAGATGGCCCAGGCCGGCTGCAAGGTGCACGTGGTCTGCGGCCTGGACCAGGTGGCCTGGCTGCTGAACATCCGCAGCCGCGACGTCCTGTTCACCCCCGTCGCGACGGCCTACGTGCTGGTCACCGACCGGGCGGCCACCCTGTACGTGGACCCGCGCAAGATGATCCCCGCCACCGAGGCCGCCCTCAAGGGGCGCGCCGCCATCAAGGACTACGGTGCGATCTGGGGCGATCTGAAGGTCCTGGGCAAGCGGAAGATGAAGGTGTGGATCGACCCCGCGGCCGCCAACCGCCGGATCGTGGACAGCCTCAAGGGCGCGCGCTTCCATTACGGGCCCAGCCCGATCACCGCGATCAAGGCCGTGAAGAACCCGGTGCAGATCAAGCATATCAAGGCCGCCCACGTGCGCGACGGCGTGGCCATGGTGAAGTTCCTGAAGTGGCTGGAGGGCGCGGCGCGCCGCGGCAAGCTGACGGAGATCTCCGCGGCCCAGAAGCTGACCGCCTTCCGCGCCGAGGGCGAGAACTACCGCGACGACAGCTTCGCCACCATCAGCGGCTACGGGGCCAACGGAGCGATCATCCACTACGGCGCCGACGAGCAGAGCAACGCGAAGCTCAAGCCCGAGGGTCTTTACCTGATCGACAGCGGCGGCCAGTACCCCGAGGGCACCACCGACATCACCCGCACCGTGGCCCTGGGCAAGCCCAACCGCCGTCAGATCGAGTGCTTCACCCGCGTGCTGATGGGCACCATCGACTGCACGCGGGTGCCCTTCCCCGCCGGCACCACCGGCCAACGCCAGGAGATGTTCGCGCGCCGCGCGCTCTGGCTGATGGGCGAGGACTACGCCCACGGCACCGGCCACGGCGTGGGCCAGTACCTGGGGGTGCACGAGGGGCCCCACAGCCTGAAGAACATCGTCACCCCGCCCCTGGTGGAGGGCAACCTGCTGTCCATCGAGCCGGGGCACTACGAGGCGGGCGGGTTCGGCATCCGCATCGAGAACCTGGCCTTCGTGATGCGCGACCGCAAGCGCTCCACCAAGGACCGCACCTGGCTGACCTTCGACACGGTGACCCTGTGCCCGATCGACACGCGGCTGGTGGACAGGAAGCTCATGGACCCCGAGCAGGTGGCCTGGCTGAACGCCTACCACAAGACGGTGTACGAGAAGCTGGCCGACAAGCTGGATCCGGCCCACCGCAAGTGGCTCAAGACGAAGACGAAGGCGATCTAGACGCCAACGTCAGGATCGCGGATCGGTGCCCGGTCGATGGCACCGTCATCGTCATCGTCATCGTCCGGCGGCTCTTCCACCGGCGGCCGGCGTGGCGGATCCCCCGCCGGCGGAGTCGGTGGGGGCGGAGGATCCTTGACCGGCGGCTTCCTGTCGGGATCCCGGTCCGGTGGTTCGACCGGCGGCTTCTTCCGGCCCGGCGGCGGCTTCACGGGAGGTTTCTTCCTCCCGCGCGAGGACCCAGGTTCAGCGGTCGCCATAGGGTTTTCTCCGTGTTCGTCGCATGATCCGTCGGTTCGCCGTCCATATATGGTTAATAAAGCGCTTTAGTCCCCGCTCCCGCTTCTTCTTCAGGGGTGTTTTTCTGGGCATCGTCGAATTCATCATCCTGGGCGCAGTCATCGGCGCCAACAACCTGGCGGTGGCGCTGGGCCTCGGGGCACTGGGGCAGGTGGGACGCCGGTTCCGGATCACGCTTGTCTTCGGGCTGTTCGAGTTCTTCGTGCCGTTGATCGGTCTATGGCTGGGCTCTGCTGCCGCCAAGGCTGCCGGCCTCCATGCGTCCCTCGTGGGCGC
>JBHEPC010000241.1:0-3956 GCA_046260475.1 Candidatus Krumholzibacteriia bacterium
GCCATTTCGTGTCGCCCAGCTCCACCGTGACGTTGATGCAGCCGGTCACGTCGTAGGTCCAGTCCTGGAGGCTGCCGGTGATCACGTACCAGTCCGCGCCGTTGGTGATGCCCTGGGGAAACGAGCCGTTGTACATGGGCAGGTTGCGCGTCGAGTACTCCAGGCTCAGGGCGATGAGCGCGGCGTCGTCGGGCGCGCGCGTGTAGGTGTAGTCCCAGGGGTAGTTCACCACCAGGGCCCCGCCGTGGCCGTTCTGGCTGACCACGAAGGAGTGGTCCAGCGCGTAGTCCATGTAGGCGAGGTTCTCCTGCTCGGCGAACGGGTGGGTGCCGGCGGGCTCGGGGTAGTTGCGGTTCAGGTCCACGCCGTTGGCGTTGCTGCGGGTGCCGGCCACGTACCCGTCGGGGTTGTGCAGGGGCATGATGTGGATCTCGGTGTCGTCCACCAGGGCCGTCAGGTCCTCGTAACCCGGCTGCCCGTAGTTCGCCAGCAGGTGGTGGGCGAGGTTCCACAAGAGGACCATGCCCACCGGCTCGTCGCCGTGGATCGAGCTGGTCAGGAACACCTCCGGCTCGGGCTCGGTGGCGTGGACGTCGTCGGAGATGACGATCGCCCACAGCTCGCGCCCCTGCACCGAGGTGCCGACGGTGACGGTGCGCGCGAGGGTCGGGTGGGCCGCGGCCAGGGCCGCGAAGTCGCTGCCGATCTGGGCGTGGGTCGGGTAGGAGAGGGCTTTGGCCGGGTCGAAGCCGGCAAGGCCCTTGGCCGCCGCCTCGGCCCAGGCGGCCTCCGCTTCCCGGCGGCCCGCCAGGTCCAGGTCGGCCAGGCGCGTCCAGCGCCACCCCGCGGCCGCCAGCGCCGCGGCCTCGTCCGCCGTCACCCGCGGCGTGAACACGAGCCCGCCGTCCGCGGTGGGCCGGACCTGGTCGCGCGCGAATCCCGCCAGGGGGACCGTGGCCAGCAGCCGGTCCAGCTCGGCCCGGTCGGCCAGGTCCAGGCGCACCGGGAAATCGTCCCACGCCGCCTCGACCCACAGGGGCAGCCCGTGGCGGTCGGTGGGGATCTCCCCCGCGCCGACCGCAGCGGCGACGACGGTCACGAGCACGAGCAGGAGGCCCGCGGCGCCGCCCGGGCACGACCGGCGGCCTGCGGCGGGCCCGGTGGTTGGCTTCATGGCTTCTGTCCTTCCTGCGCTGCCCTGCCCGGCTGCGGTGCGGAACCGTGTTCCACCCGTCGCGAGTATACACCATGGATGGCGCGGTGTCCGCAGCCACCGCCCGGCCGGGGGGCGCCCCGTTGCAAACCCGCGTTCAATCTTGACAAAATTACTCAAGTATATTATCTCAAAGACGAGATCTTGCCCCCGGAGCGGGGCTACCGACAGGAACGACAACCGGGAGATGGAACGCCATGCCCTACCCCGAGCAGATGGTCGCCCCCATGCGGGCCGAACTCGCCACCGCCGGCGTCGAGGAACTGCGCGACCGCGCGGACGTGGACGCCTGGTTCGCCACCAGGAGCGGCACCGCGCTGCTGCTGGTCAACTCCGTCTGCGGCTGCGCCGCCGGCAGCGCCCGGCCCGCCGTGAAGCTGGCCTTGTCCCTGGACAAGCGGCCCGACCGCTTCGCCACCGTGTTCGCCGGCCAGGACGCGGAGGCCACCGCGCGGGCCCGCGAGCTGATCGGCGACGTGCCCCCCAGCAGCCCGTCCATCGCCCTGATGAAGGACGGCGAGCTGGTGCACTTCGTGCCGCGCCACCTGATCGAGGGCCAGACCGCCGAACTGGTGGCCCGCGAGCTGGGCGAGGCCTTCGCCGAACACTGCTGAGCCTCGATCCCGAAAGGACCGCGCCCATGGGCACCTTCCACGACCACAAGGGCGACCTGCACGGCATTACCGTCGTGGCCGAGGCCGGCGACGCGGTGTATGTGGGCCGCTGCGACACCATCACCGACGAAGGCGTCGTCCTGCTGGACTGCGACCGCCACACCGAAGGCGAGGACGACCGCAGCAACGACGAATGGCTGCAGCGCGCCGCGCGCTTCGGCGTCTGGGCCAAGCACGCGCGCCTGGTGCTGCCGCGGGCCGAGGTGAGCGCCGTCACGCCCCTGGGCGATATCGTGCGCCGGGGCCCGGCCGCCGCTCGGCCCTTGGCCATGGCGGCGGACCCGGACCTGGACGCCACCGCGGCCGCGGCCGACCCCGGACCGGCCACCGCTCCCGCCACCGCCCCCGCGGCGCCGGCACCGGCACCGGCCGCCGCCGGCCCGGTGGTCGCACTGACCGACGCCGCCCAGGCCGAGGTCAGGCGCCTGCTCGAGGCGGAGCAGCGCGCCGGTCAGGCCCTGCGCCTGGCCGTCGCCGGCGGCGGCTGCTCGGGCCTGGTCTACAAGGTCGAGTTCGACGCCCGCCAGGAGGGCGACGTGGTCATCCCCTGCGCCGGCTTCGACGTCCTGCTGGACCGCAAGAGCACCATCTACCTGCGGGGCGTGACCCTCGACCACAAGGCCGGGCTCGCGGGCCGCGGCTTCGTCTTCCAGAACCCCAACGCCAGCAACACCTGCGGGTGCGGGGAGAGCTTCGCCGTATGAGCGCCGGGGCGCTGGACCTGTGCCGGCGCGCCCGCACGGCGCAGCTGGCGTGGGCCTGGGACGAGGCGCCCGCGTTGGGCGCGCTGCTGGTCGCGGGGCCGGACGCCGTCGCCTTCCTGCAGGCCCAGCTGACCAGCGACGTGGCCGCCCTGGCCCCGGGCGCGGGGCAGCTGTCGGCGCGCCTGGACCGCAAGGGCGCCCTGGCGGCCTGGTTCAGCCTGCACCGCCTGCCTGACCAGGGCCAGCCCTTCCCCTCATATCTGCTGATCCTGCCCCGGGCGGGGATCGCCCCGCTGGCGGCCGACCTGGGGCAATACGTGATCGCCCAGGACGTGCTGCTCGAGGACGTGAGCGGCGAGTTCGCCGGCGTGGTGGTGCAGGGGCCGGACGCGGCCGCGCCGCTGGCCGGCCTGGCCGGGCTGGGCGTACGCGCGGAGGCCAGCGGCTGGACCATCGCCCGGTCGTTCACCGGCGATCCCGGTTTCCTGCGCCTGGCCCCCCGGGGGGCCGCGGCCGCGGACCTGCCGGCCGCCGACGGCGCCGATGGCCGCGACCTGGCCACGGCCTGGCACTGGCTGCGCGTGGAGGCGGGCTGGCCACAGGTGGGCATCGACCTCGCCCCCGGCGAGCGCGTGCTGCCCCAGACCGGGCTCGAGGATCGCACCGTGAGCTGGACCAAGGGCTGCTACCTGGGCCAGGAGGTGGTGGCGCGCATCCGCACCTACGGTTCGGTGCCCCAGGCCCTGCGGGGGCTGGTCCTGGCCGACCTGCCGGGCGACGCGCTGCCGGCGCTGCCGGTGCCCGGGGCGATCCTGGCCGGCCCGGACGGCGCGAAGCTGGGCACCTGGGCTTCGGGCGCCCTCTCGATCGCCTGGGAACACCCGGTCGCCCTGGCCTACCTGGGCCGCGAGCAGCGGGCGCCGGGCACGCGGCTGGACGTGGCCTTGGCCGACGGCGGCGCCACGACGGCCGAGGTCATCCTGTTGCCCTTCCACGACGCCACCGACCAGGCCGCCCGGGCGCGGCGCCTGCACGAGCGCGCGGTGCACCTGTTCAGCCGGGGCCAGGACGGGCGCGCGGTCGCCCTGCTGGAAGAGGCTGTCACCCTGGACCCGGGGTACGCCGAGGCCTACGAGGCCCTGGGCGTGATCCTGGGTCGTGGCGAGCGCTTCCACGAGGCCATCGACGTGTTCCGGCGCCTGGAAGAGATCGCCCCCGACGACCCCATGGTCCACACCAACCTCTCGCTGTACTACATGAAGATCGGCGACAAGGACGAGGCCGAGCGCCAGAAGGCCGCCGCGACGATGAAACGCTTCGCGGGCCTGGACGGCGAGAAGACCGCGCGCGAGCACGCCCAGGCCG
>JBHEPC010000254.1:0-6609 GCA_046260475.1 Candidatus Krumholzibacteriia bacterium
GCCTGCCAGTCCTGTCCCATCGTCGTGAACTCCTTGGCGCCGATGTTGAAGACGTCGTCGACCACCTCCGCCGGCAGCGTGGCGCACAGCCAGATGGCCTGGCAGAGATCGGCGATATCCAGCAGCTGGTAGCGGTTGCGGCCGCTGCCGATCATGGGGAAGCCCCGGCCGTCCTTCGCCCAGTCGTAGAGCAGGGCGAACACGCCCAGGCGCTCGGGCCCGATGAAGCTCTTGGGACGCAGCACCGGCACCACCAGGCCCCGGGCCCGGAACTCCTCGCACACCCGCTCGGCGGCGATCTTCGCCTTGCCGTACGGACCCACCCCCACCAGTTCGTCCGTCTCCAGCAGCGGGTGGTGGTCCGGCACCCCGTACACGGCGGTCGAGGAGATGTGCACGACCCGCGCCACGCCGTGGCGCGAGGCCGCCTCCAGCACGGTGCGGGTGCCGTCGACGCCGGTGGTCATGATGTCGTGCTCGCTGTACAGGGGCAGGGCCATGGCGGCGTGGACCACCAGGTCGCAGCCGGCGGTGGCGCGGTCGACGGCGGCCGGATCGCGGATGTCGCCCACGTGATGCTCGATGCGGTCCCGGCAATCGGCGTAGGTGAACTCCGCCAGGTCCAGCGATCGCACCGCCACGCCCTGTTCCAGCAGGAAGCGGATCAGGTTGATGCCGGTGAAGCCGGCGCCGCCGGTGACCAGGACCTGCCGCGGTCCGTTCGTCGTCTGCTCCTGCAAGGATTGCCCTCCCGGTTGACGCGTCCTGCCCATGCCCCGCCCATCGTCCGCCTAGGACCGCCGGAGCTCCTCGATGACGATCTCGCCCTGCCAGCGCTGCCCGTCGCGCTCGGCGACGAACGGCAGCCTGTCCCCCACGTTGGCGTTGTAGACCAGGCGCTGGACCATGCTCAGGGACGAGACCCGCTGCCCGCCCAGCTCCCGCAGCACGTCCAGGCGGCGCAGCCCCGCGCGCCAAGCCGGCCCGCTCTCCTCCACCTCCGCCACCAGCAGCCCCACCGGATCGGTCAGGCCCAGGTAGCGGATCGCCCCGGGTCCCAGCGGCGACAGGCCGAAGCCCAGGCTGATGTCCCGGTAATGGCCGTAGCGGGCGATCTCGTCCAGCACGGTGCGCACCCGTCCGGCGGGCACGGCGAAGCCGATGCCCACGCTGCCGCCCGATTCGGAGAAGATGAACGTGTTGATGCCCACCACCTCGCTGTCGGCGTTCACCAGCGGCCCGCCGCTGTTGCCCGGGTTGATGGCGGCGTCGGTCTGGATCATGCCCAGGTAGGTGCGCTCGCCCTCGGCCCGCTTGATGTCGCGGTTGACGGCGCTGATCACGCCCACGGTCACCGTCGGCTGGGTGTCCGCCAGCAGGTAGCCGAAGGGCGAGCCGATGGCGATGGCCCACTCGCCGATCATCAGGTCGTCGCTGTCGGCCAGGTGCGCCACCGGCAGGTCGCGGGCCTCGATGCGCAGCACCGCCAGGTCGTAGCGCTCGACCGTGTCCACGACCACCGCCTGGTACTGCCGGCCGTCCGAAAGGGTGACGATGATCTCGACCGCCCCCTGGACCACGTGGGAGTTGGTCACGACCACGCCGTCGGCCGCGACGATGACCCCCGAGCCCATGCTGCGCACGTCCCGGAAGTACTCGCGGTGCGGGATCAGGCCCAGGCGCTCCCACAGCTCCAGCGACGGGTCGCGCACCTGCTGCTGCTGCCGCACGTTGATCGAGACCACCGCGGGCGCCACCCGCTCGGTGGCGCGGACGATGGCGTTGTCCCGGGAGGCTCTCAGCGAGCGTCCCCCGGCGGCCGCGGGCGTCGCCGCGGTGTCGGGCGCGGCCGTGGCGGTGGTGCCGGCGGCGGCGGGGACCGTCCGCTCCGGGCGCGCCGCCGGGCGTGCCCAGTCCGGCACGCCGCCGCGGTACGCCAGCAGGCCGACGCCGAGCGCGACGCCCAGCGCCACCCCCAGCAGCGCGCCCCAGCCGGCCGTGCGCACGGCCTAGGCCCCGCGGCCCTGGAGCTTCTGCCAGTCGGCCATGAAACCGGCCAGCCCCTTGTCGGTCAAGGGATGGGCCACCAGCTTGGGGATCACGTCCGGCGGGATGGTGGCGATGTGGGCACCCAGCAGCGCCGCGTCCACCACGTGCATGGGGTGCCGCACCGAGGCGACGATGATCTCGGTCTCCAGGTCGTAGTTGTCGTAGACCTCCACGATGTCGGCCACCAGCTGCATGCCGTCCTCGCCCACGTCGTCCAGGCGGCCGACGAAGGGCGACACGTAGGCGGCGCCGGCCTTGGCCACCAGCAGCGCCTGGTTCACCGAGAACACCAGCGTGGCATTGACCGGGATGCCGTCCGCGGACAGGGCGGCGATGGCCTGCAGGCCCTCCAGGGTGGTGGGCACCTTGACCACCAGGTGGTCGTCGATCTTCGCCAGGCGGCGGCCCTCGGCCACCATGCCGTCGGCGTCCAGGGCGGTGACCTCGCCGCTGACCGGCCCCTGCACCAGGGTGCAGATCTCCTTCAGCAGCGCATCGGTGTCGGTGCGGCCGGCCTTGGCCATCAGGCTGGGGTTGGTGGTCACCCCGTCGCACATGCCCATGGCCTTGACGGTCCCGATGGCCTTCAGGTCGGCCGAGTCGATGAAGAACTTCACGGGGAATCTCCTTCCGGACTGCGGGGTCCGGGCGCCGCCGACTCCCGCCACGCGGGGTCGAGCAGGCGCTCCGGGTAGGCGACCTCCTCGAGCACCAGCCCCTGGGGCGGGGCCATGGCGCCGGCGCGGGCGCGGGCGCGGGCCGCGAGGATCGCCGGCATGCCGTCGGCGGGGCGGCGCCCCTGGCCGATCTCCACGAGGGTGCCCACGAGGTTGCGCACCATGTGATGCAGGAAGCGGTCCGCGCGCACGTAGAGGACAGGGGACAAGATAGCCGAATCGTCGGGCCATTCAAAGCGGCAAACGTCCACGCGGCACATGTTGCCGTCGTCCTTCAGGGACGAGGCCTTGCAGAAGCTGGTGAAGTCGTGGGCGCCCATGACCGCGGCCGCGGCCCGCTCCATCGCCGCGCGGTCCAGGCCGCCGTCCAGCTGCCAGCAGTAGGGCCGGAACAGGTCCCGGCCCAGCAGCAGGCGGTAGCTGTACAGGCGCGCCGTAGCCGCCAGGCGGGCATTGAAATCCGGCGACACGGGCCGCACCCCGCGCACGAGCATGTCCGCCGGCATGGTGCCCGCGAGGGCGCGCATCAGCCGGTCCGCCTCGCCCTGGTCGGCCACGTCCAGGTGGGCCACCTGGCCCCGGGCGTGCACGCCGGCGTCGGTGCGGCCGGCTCCGACCGGCATCACCGGTCGTCCCAGCAGCCGCCCGGCACACCGCGCCAACTCGCCCTGCACCGTGCGCAAACCCGGCTGCACCTGCCAGCCGTGGAAGCCGGTGCCCACGTACGCCAGGTCGATGCGCAGGCGGACGGTCACGCGCTCACCACCTTGCCGCCGGCCCCCGCAGCGCCGTCAGCGCCACCAGGGCCAGGCTCCAGAGCACGACGATCGCCACCTGCCCGGCCGGGGGCCGGCCCGTGTCCGGGTCCCGGGGTCGGCGGCGGCGCAAGCTGAGGCTCAGGGCCTCGGCCCGGCGGCCCAGCGCCTCCAGCAGGGGCACGACGACCGCGGCCCGGTCGCGGACCCGCGCCAACGGGCCCCGCCGGGGCGCGCCCGCGGGCCCGTGCCGCCGCAGCTCGCCCACGGCGGCCACGCGCCGCGCCTCGCCCAGCAGGGCGGGCGCCGTGCCCAGGGCCACCGCCAGGACCAGGCCCAGGTCCTCGTCCCGCCAGCCCAGCCGGCGCAGGGGGCCGGTGCACCAGCGCAGCCCGCCCACCAGCTCGTCCAGGCCGGTGGTGCGCACCAGCACGGCCAGGACGCCTGCGGCCGCGGCGATGCGCAGCAGGGCCACCGCTCCGGCGGCGAGGCCCGCCCAGGACGGCCGGCCCAGGGGTGCGGCCGCGGTGTGGGTCAGGGCGTGGACCGCCAGCACGAGCACCGCCACCGGCCACCAGCGGACCAGGCCGGCGGCCTGGCGGCGCGGCCCCAGCCCCGCCGCAGCCGCGAGCAGAGCCACCGCGGCGGCGGCCGGCACGGCCAGCACAGGTGGCAGCAGGTAGAGCGTCGCCACGGCCAGGCCGGCGCCGAGGATGCGGACGCCCGGATGCACGCCCACCAGCAGCGTCGTGCGGACCGCCGCCGGCGCCAGGGCCGGACCGGGGATCACCGGCCCCGCTCCGCGGCCACGAGGCCGGCGATCTGCACCGCGTTCCAGGCGGCGCCCTTGAGCAGGTTGTCGGCCACCACCCACAGCAGCAGGCCGCGGTCGTCGTCCAGATCGCGCCGCAGCCGGCCGACGTGGCAGACGGTGCGGCCGGCGATCTCCCGCGCGGTGGCGTAGCCGTGGGGATCGGCCGTGACCTCCAGGCCGGGCCAGGCCGCCAGGGCGGCGGCGGCCTGGGCCAGGTCGACCGGGCGCTGGCACACCACCCGCACGGCGGCGCTGTGGCCGGTGACGACCGGCACCCGCGTGGCGGTGCAGGTGACCCGCAGGGAGGCGCGGCCGAGGATCTTGCGCAGCTCGCGCCCCACCTTGGCCTCCTCCTCGAAAGACCCGTCGTCCAGGGGCGCACCGATGGCCGGGATCGCGTTGGCGGCGATGGGCCGGGGGAAGATCGTCCCGTCCGGCTCGCCGCCGGCGTTCTGGCGCGCCAGCTCGGCCACGGCCCGCTGGCCGGCCCCGGACACCGCCTGCAGGGTGGTGGCGTGGACCTCGGCCAGGCCGAAAGCGGCGGCCAGGGGCGCCACCGCCATGGCGATCTGGATGGTCGAGCAGTTGGGATTGGCGATGACGCCGCCGGCGCCGGCGGACGCGGCGACCAGGCGGCCGTTGATCTCCGGGACCACCAGGGGCACGGCCGGGTCCATGCGGTAGGCCGAGGAGTTGTCCACCACCCGGGCGCCGGCCGCGGCCGCGACCGGGGCCCACCGGCGGCTGGCCGCGCCGCCGGCGCTGAACAGGGCGACGCCGACGCCGGCGAAACTGCCCTCGTCCACGGCGCGGCAGACCAGACGGCCGCCCCGGAACGGCAGGGAAGAGCCGGCGGAGCGGGCGCTCGCCAGGACGACCGGCTCGCCGGTCACCCAGGGGCAGTCCTCCAGCAGGCGGAGCATGGTCCGGCCCACCAGGCCGGTGGCGCCGAGCACGGCGGTGCGCATCGTCGGGATCTCCCGGGTTGGCGGGTGGACCGGCATGGTAGCACCGGGCGCGCGCCGGGTCAAAAACCCCTCGTTGGCCGGGCCGCGGCCCGGTGCTAACCTGAAAGCCGGAACCGCAACCACCCCGGACCGGGAGTCCCGACCATGACGAGACGGCGACACACCACCGCGGCGCTGCTGGGGGCCGGCCTGCTGGCCCTGGGCGCCGCCGCCTGCGGCCCCGGCACGGCCGAGCGCGACGCCCACCTGGCGGCAGTGGCCCGCTGGCAGGACGCGCGGCTGGCCCCCCTGGACTCAATGACCACGCTGCTGGCCGGGCCCGACGCCCACGTGCGCCTGGCGGCGGTGCGGGCGGCGGGGCTGATCGGCCGCGACGACGTGCTGCCGCGGCTGCTGGAGCGGCTCGCCGACCGCAGCCCGACGGTGCGGCAGGAGGCCTGCTTCGCCCTGGGCGTCCTGGGCGACACCCTGGCGGTGCCGGCCCTGGAGGAGGCGGCGACCGACCGGCGCACGGCCCTGCGCCTGGCCGCCCTGCGCGGCCTGGCCCAGGTGCCCAACCGGGGCGGGGCCCTGCTCGCGGTCGTGGCCGCCGGCGAGCCCGCCGAGCAGGCCGCCGCCTGGGACGCGCTGCGCAACCAGGCCGAGCGGGTGCCCCGCGCCGGGCTCCTGGGCGCCCTGCAGGCCGGCCTGACGACGGCCGAACCGGACGTGCTGTGGCGCGTGCTGCGCTGCGCGGAGGTCGTGCCCGACTCGACCCTGGTGCCGCTGGTCGTGCCCCACGCCGGCAGCGGCGAGCCCCAGGTCAGGGTCCACGCCTACCGGGCCCTGGCGCGCCTGGGCGGCCCGGTCGCCCGGGCGGCGGTGCTGGCCACCTGTGACGACGGCCGCTTCGCCGGCCGCGATCGGGTGCGGGTGGCGGTGGCTGCCTGCCGCGCCCTGGGCGCCCTGGCCGCGGCGGCTGCGGACCAGGACCTGCATCCGGTGGCGGTCCACCTGGTGGAGCAGGCCGGTGCCCCCCACCCCCACGTGGCCCAGGTGGCGCTGGAGGCCATGGCCGCCTCCAGCAGCGGGCTGCGCTCGCCCCGGACCGGCACCGCGGCGCCGGGATCGTCCAGGTAGCGCGCCGGTTCGGGATCCAGGCGGATTGCCGCCCCCAGCAGCGCGGCCTGCACCGCCGGGACCGATTCCACGTCCAGGCGGGTCGTCAGCTCGGCCAGGCCGCCCGGGCCGCGCAGGGCGGCCCACGCGGCGACGGCCGCCGCGCGCGGTGGTGCCGCGCACCCGGGGCGCCGCGAAGGGCAACGCCACCGGCGGCTGGGCCGGATCCCGCGCCACCGCCGGCAGCG